>JAXHUB010000183.1:0-2000 GCA_034189845.1 Candidatus Cloacimonadota bacterium
AATCCCTCTTGTACATTACTTTCCTGTAAGCATTTTTCTATCTGAGGAGTTATATTTATTAGCTCTCGTCTACTTTTTGTATTAAACCATAACTCCTTGCGATAGGATTTCATTACAACCTCCTTATTTACGATACCATTCTGTCGAAATATTCGTTCAATTTCTTCTTCAGATCCACTTTGATTTTGTTTTCAATTGTCATAATTGCACGAGCTTTAGCTTCATTTTCTGATACATGCCCCTCGCGCCCTTTATCGGAAATTGTTATTAAGGAATTATTTTTGTTATCTGATAATTCCAATTGCAATTCATATCTTACAAATTTTAGATCTTGGCGATTAAGATCGGTAGAATTAATTACCAAACTACCATTTGCAATAAGCACTGGTGGCTTTCCTACCACGAATCCCATATCTGTTAGGATCTCTTTAACCAAAATTGTTACTTTATTATCTGGATCATTGGTAATCTCCACAACAAATTTTATATTCTCTGCTGCATGTTGATAACTTTTTAGGATATCATGAGAATTATATGGTAACTGAATAATTTCTCGGGAAGATGGAGAGATTATGGTAAGCTGTTGCAGTAAGGTTTCGTTTTGCTTTGAAATAACTCTAGCAGCACTGTAGCAGGCGTATTTCTTTAAAATATCAGAACTTTTCTCTGCTTGAGAAAGAAAAGAATTCACCTTCATCGAATTATTATCTATTTTTTCTTCATAAATACCAGCAGTTCTAAGCCTATCGATATATGCCAAAACATGAACTCTACCCATATTATCAGTATAACTTTCTGCAAACTGGATGTTGAACAGTTTTTGTCGAGATCGTACTGTTATATTCTTGGTGATATCTGTTTGTTGTTCATATTCAGATTCTTCAGAAGATATTAGTTCATAGTAACGTTCAGAAACTGTTTGGTCTGCTGATACTTCAGATTCAAAAATTTTAGATAAATTCCCAGCAGCCATATCTTCTGCAGCAGAACGGGTATCGCCTTCGCCAATCGCCGTTAAATATCTATTTTCCGGATACACAGACTTTGGATTCTGCAACCACTCTGGTTTTCCTTTATCAGCAGTCTTTGCTTGCACTGAACAAGAAATTACTAAAATTACCAAAAGACTATAAAATATAGTTTTCTTCATAAAATCTCCTATTTTAGTTCAGATAAAAACTTTCTACAAGATTCAAATCATTTTTTCGTATCTGAAATTCTTCTTTTGTATCTTGATATATAACAGTATTATTTTTACCAATATATTTTATAGTTATGTTGTAACAACCAGGTTCTAGATGTATTTCGCCCGCAAGCGCTAGTTTAGGAAAAAAATGAGATATACGTAGATCTGCATTCTCTGTTGCATCTACTGCTAAGTCTGTGCCTAACCTGGTTGCAAATCCTAAAAGTGGATTTTTTATGGAATCATCCATCTCTCTTTTCGCAGAAGCAGAAAGTAAGCCTTTACTAACAGTTCTAACGATTGTTTTAAGATATATAAGAGGTTTTTTTACTTCAAATGTCTGAATTGCTACATTTTCGATGCTCTCTATAGTGCGCAATTTCGTTATTTTTTCTCCATCTATCCATAATTCAACTCTATCTACAGAACTATCTTGTTTTTCTAAATATGGTAATTGGAATTTAAAGTGATAACCTTTTTTTATTCCTGGCCAGGCAATTATGTTCAAAGTTTCCAAATCTTGCTTTCCAACGGGGTTTTCGGCTGATGTTGATATAATTAATAAGTCCTTTTCTGTATGAATATATAAGGTGTTTGCTTTTTTATCGGGTGCTCTGCCTGTAAAAACCATTAAATCTAATTTTGCTTCAGCAGTATCTTTTAAATATTCATCTATCTCAGGTTTAGGAAAATTATAAAGATGTGCTTGCAATTTCCAAGCCTCTTTAATTTTTTCTTTATCTATGCGAGCATCATCGATTTTTCCCTCTGTTCGATAGAGCAGCATACTAAGATAACGAGCAAGGGCAGAATT
>JAXHUB010000184.1:0-3035 GCA_034189845.1 Candidatus Cloacimonadota bacterium
TTTCGGTTAAAATTTTATATCCATAAGATTGATGACCTACATCCCAAACAATCTCTTCTTTAATAGGGTCGAATATCTTCAAAAGTGCTACCGTGAGATCGGTGGTGCCAAGGCTGGGAGCTACGTGTCCCCCTACTTTGGAAGTAACATCTATTATCCTTTTTCTAACTTCCTGGGCTAAATCATTTAATTCGGAAATAGATAATTTTTTTACATCTTGTGGATTTTTAATTTTGTCTAGCATAATTACCTCTTAATTTAAGCAAATTATAATCTCATTTCTGTGTCAAACAAATATTTTTCCAAAACATCAAGTATCTGTGTTAACCCAATTTTTTGTGTAGCAGAAAAAGGAATAATCAGATTTTTGGGAAGTTGCAGACCGACTGCTAAATCCTTTATAGCTTTGTTCCGCTTGGTTTTAGCTACTTTGTCGGCTTTGGTGGCAACCACCATAAAATTTTGTTTAGTTTGATGCAACATCTCCAACATTAACATGTCTTTAGGATCAGCTTTGTGCCGGATATCTACAAGCAAAATTACGATTTTCAAGTTCAAGCGATTGACAAAGTATTGTTGCATCATTAGCTGCCATGAGCTGCGTTCTTTTTTGCTAACTTTAGCATAACCATAGCCGGGGAGGTCGGCTAGCATAAAATAGCCTTGTTGGTTTTTTTCCTTTTGACGAAAATGTACTTTGAAAAAATTCAATAATCTAGTTTTTCCTGGAGTTTTGCTTACTTTAGCAATAGATTTTCTTTTTAAAAGTGTATTTATCATGGAAGACTTCCCTACGTTCGATTTCCCTGCAAAAGCAATTTCGGTAAAGGGAGTAGCAGGATATTGCTGAGGTTTCACGGCGCTCTTTACA
Source organism: Candidatus Cloacimonadota bacterium (assembly GCA_034189845.1). Classification (GTDB taxonomy): domain Bacteria; phylum Cloacimonadota; class Cloacimonadia; order Cloacimonadales; family TCS61; genus JASUTE01. Next base: position 872 of record JAXHUB010000184.1, read on the forward strand.
AATTCAGAATTTAATATTTCAAGCATTTTCAAAATAGACCATAGAAGATTTTTCAGATTCCCATACTTCAACATCTGCTACTTGGCAATTTTCATTATTTATCGCTTTACTTATTTGTTTAAATATAAATTTGGAAATATTCTCGGAAGTAGGATTGCTTTCTGCAAAATATTCCAATTCATTTAACATTGTGTGGTCTAATTTATCCATTATTTTGGTTAATTCCTTTTTTACAATTCCAAAATCTATTGTTAAACCTATCTTGTCGGAATCTTTGCACAAAATCCCCACTCTCACTTTCCAATTATGGCCATGGATATTGCGGCAAGGACCATTGTAACCCACCAACTTATGAGCGGCGGAAAAATGAGATGTTACATTCAATTTATACATTTTTCTCCTCCAATTCATTGAGAAATTCTAATAATTTAACTATCTAGATATTGTAAAGAACTTTAAATAATTGACAAAATCTCTCATTAAAGAATTTTCATCAAAAAAATGGATGGATAGATATGAGATGTAAAGGAAAAGTTAAAATAAAAGGTCCTGATGGGCGCAAAAGAACCAAACTTTGTAATACCAAATTAGATGACAAAGCCATATTTTGTCCAATTTGTGGAGAGCCTACACAAGCTCTTAAAAACGAGCTTTCGGCTAAAAGAAACTGGAAAAAAAGTTGGGAAGCAGTAAAAGCCAATCTTAGCAAATATCTTCCCTTTTCCATTTTTATTATTTTTTCGGCTCTTCTTATAAATATAGTAGCATTTATTTTAACCAGAGAAAATTATTGGCATCTAAATCTTACGATGCTTTTTACAGTTCCACTTTTATTAATACCATTATCTATTTCCGATTATGAATTTACTATTAGAAATTATATTAATAATCTGAAATTATATCCTCTCTATTTAGTTTTTGTACTACTAAATATAGTATATTTTTTCCTATTAAAAGTTATTTGCACAGGTTTTTTACTAAATATTTCCATCGATGCAGTTTTACACATTGTACGCTTGATAATGGTGCTTTATTGGTTGGCAATTATATTGCCTACACCGGTTGCTATGGCTCATAAAAAGTTAAATGTTTTTAAGGCTTTAAGATTGAGTTACATAGCAAGTGCCGAAACTCGTTGGCAGCAATTCTTTTTGGAAATATTTATAATAGGCGGAATAGCAATTGGTGCTGCTTTAGCCGGCTTAGGATTATTGGTTGCTATCCCTCTAATGTATCATGCTATTATTCATTACTATCATAGTTTAGACGATTTTGATCTGTTCGAAGCAAAAACAAAAAAAAATTGAGTTGATGGGATTTAGAAAAAATGAAAATATTAGTTTCGTGCTAGTGTTATGCTATTATTAATTATTTATATTTTAACTGCTCTGCTTTTTTCATTTATCTGTTCAGTAGCAGAAGCTGTGTTTTTAAGTATCAATATTCCATTTATAAAAACGGTTGAAAAAAATCGTCCTAAAACAGGCAGATTGTTGAAGAAGTTGAAACTAAATCCAAACAGACCACTTGCAGCTATTCTTTCGTTAAATACAATTGCCCATACAGTAGGCGCTGCTGGCGCTGGCGCTCAAGCTGCTAAAATTTTCGGCAGCGCCTGGGTAGGCCTTATATCGATTATCCTCACATTTCTAATTTTGGTAATTTCGGAAATTATCCCTAAAACAATTGGAGCTGTGTATTGGCGAGAACTTTCTACTGTAATGGCACATTTCATAAAATACCTTACCTGGATTTTATATCCTTTTGTTTTGCTCTCTGAATTTCTTACCCGCAGTTTTTCTGGTAAGGGAAGTTCTGACAAAATCAGCAGAGAAGAATTTATGGCAATGGCGGAACTTAGCGACAGAGAAGGCTCGTTGTTTCCAGAAGAGAGCAAGATTTTAAAAAATCTTTTCAATTTAGAATTTTATCGAGCAGAAGATATTATGACACCACGCACAGTACTTTTCACTTTACCAGCCTCAATGCATTTGAACGACTTTAAAAAAAAGCATATTAAAACACCATATTCCAGAATCCCAATTTATTCTGAAAATCCAGATAACATTGTGGGCTTTGTTTTAAAAACAGACCTATTAATTACTCTGGTAAATGGCGAAGAAAATAGTATTTTGGAAGATTTTAAACGTGAGCTAAAAGTATA
>JAXHUB010000185.1:0-2696 GCA_034189845.1 Candidatus Cloacimonadota bacterium
AGAGTCTATGCGCAGTTTCCGAAAAATCATTTGGTGGTAAAATAATGGCTCTAAGATTGTTGCAAAAAAATGGAATTTCACCTGAAGATTATCTGGAAGAGATCTATCACACTGGCAATCACAATACAGTTGTTCATGAAGTACTGCGAGGCAAAGCTAACATTGGCACAGTACGAACCGGAATTTTAGAAGAAATGGCCGATTCTGGTGAGATCGATTTAAATGAAATAAAAGTAATTTCACCTGTGCCACCCACTCCCTATTTCCCCTTTTTACGCTCTACCATCCTCTATCCCGAATGGGTTTTTTCCAAGCTTAGCCATACAGATCAGGTTTTGGCAAACAAAATAGCGATGTTGCTATTCGAAACACCATATAATTCTACGGTTTCTAAAGAAATAGGAATTTGGGGTTGGACGTATCCCAGTAGCTATGGAATTATTCATCATACTTTGGCAAATTTAAATATCGATCCCTATCCTATGAAACAACCAACTTTAATTCAAATTATTATAAAAGAGCATTTAACAGAAGCATTAGCTCTGCTTGCTTTCATAATTTTAGTAGTTTTCTTAAGTATAAATTTATATAAAATTCAATCACGCGAGAAAATGGAAGCGATTATCCTGCAAAGAGTTAAAGAAAAACTTGATAGCTCTCAGGCAAACCTGAAATCTCTTATAGAAAGTACCGATGACGCTATCGTCTCTTTCGACAAAGAGGGAAAATTGATAATATGCAATGCCAAATTTAGAGAAATAGTAAAAAAATCGACTGGTATTGATTTGAAAGCAGGTGTAAAATTGCTAGAGATCACTCCTTCTAAACAAAGAAAATTCTGGGAAGATGTATATCAGCGTGCTTTAAAAGGAGAGAAATTTAGTAGAATATTGAGTTACCACCAAGAATCCTCCAATCCACGTTATTACCATATAACCTTCAACCCTATTATTAAAAACAACGAAATATTGGGCTTCACTGAATTTTCCCGAGATATTAGTCAAATTAAACAGAAGGAAATCGAATTACGCAAAATGCATGAAGCGGTAGAACAAAGTGCCAGTTCTATTATAATTACCGATAAAGATGGAAAAATCGAGTATGTAAATCCTAGATTTTGTGAAATTGCTGGATACACCAAAGAAGAAGTTCTCGGTAAAAATCCAAGCATTTTAAAATCGGGCTATCATTCAGAAGATTTTTACAAAAATTTATGGGAAACAATAATTAGCGGAAAAATCTGGAAAGGTGAGCTAAAAAATAAAAAGAAAAACGGAAATTATTATTGGAAAGTTTCTACTATTGCTCCTATTAAAAACGATAAAGGTATAATAACCAATTTTATTGCGATTAACGAAGACATAACCAGTCGCAAAGAATCAGAAGTGGAACTGCAAAAAGCAAATAAAAAGTTACGCCAACTTTCCGAACATTTGGAAGAAAAAGTTGAAAAAGCTGTGGCAGAAGTACAGAAAAAAGATTATATGCTAATTGCTCAGTCCAAACAAGCCGCCATGGGTGAAATGATAGCAAATATAGCACATCAGTGGCGCCAACCTCTTTCTGCAGTTGCAGCTATTGTACAAGATATCGAAGATGCTTTTGAGTTTGGAGAATTAAATAAGGAATATCTGGCAAATTCAGTAAAAAAAACAATGCAACAAATTGAATTTATGTCACAAACTATCGACGATTTCCGTAACTTTTTTAGTCCAAATAAAACTCAGGTTCCCTTTATTGTTAAAGAAAAAATAGAAAAAACTCTGGCATTTTTAGAATCGAGTATAAAACAGTATCAAATTGATGTACAAATGGATATCAAAGACGACTGCAAATGCACTGGCTATCCCAATGAATTTTCCCAGGTTATATTGAATATTTTAACCAATGCCAAGGATGCTATTAAAGAAGCTCAACCAGATTTTCCTTTTATAAGGATTGAATGTGATAATGCAAATAACGAGCATAGAAAAATTATAATAAGCAACAACGGTGGACAAATTCCCGAAGATAAAATCGATAAGATTTTCCAACCCTATTTTACTACTAAAGAAAAAGGCACCGGCTTAGGATTATATATGAGTAAAATGATAGTAGAAAGTAAGTTGAAAGGTAAACTAAGTTTAAAAAATATTAAAAATGGTGTTCAATTCATAATAGAAATTTAGGAAAAGATATGGCAGAGAAATTTAATTTTGCTTCTAATATTTTGGCCAAAGTTGGTAAAGAGATAAAAACCGTAACAGTAAAAGTGGAATCAAATCATATAAAAGTAACTGATTTCAAAACCAAGCAGCAGATCATAGAATTTGATATAATAAATACTACTGCAGAAAATCCTATAATTTTTATAGTCTCCAAAAATGAAAAGCTTGACTCCTAACGAAAATTTACTTTTCTCCTACCAAAATAAAGGAATATAAGATGGCAAAAAAACGCAGTAAAAAGAGAAAAAGTTATAAAGGTTATCTTTTTCTATTCCTATTTATAATATTTTTTGTTGTAGTCGGATATTTTATCTTAAAACATTATGATATTCAATTTAAACTGCAACCCAAACAAGAAGCAAAACATCTGGAAACCAAAGAGATAAAAACCTATGTTTCTATTGATGATGTTATCGCTGAAACTTTAGAACTTTTAGGTGTTCCCCAAGATCTTTACTCTCATCGTATAAAAAACGATGCTGTTTATTT
>JAXHUB010000186.1:0-3909 GCA_034189845.1 Candidatus Cloacimonadota bacterium
ATCTATTTTAAATTTTTTGGACAACAAATCACAAAAAAATGTTGATTACTAATTCCATTATCTATATCTTGCCATAAATATTTTAGGAAGTAGAAAATGTTCATAGATTATGCAAGAATAAAAGTTCAAGGTGGCAATGGTGGCAATGGATGTGTAAGTTTCCGACGGGAAAAATACGTTGCTAAAGGTGGTCCTGATGGTGGTGATGGTGGTGATGGCGGTGATGTGATAGCTGTTGCTGATGAAAATTTGAATACATTGGTTGCTTATCGTTACAATAAATTCTTTAAAGCTGAGAAAGGGAAAAATGGCAAAGGAAAGAATATGACCGGGGCCGAAGGTGAGGATAAGTTGTTAAAATTTCCCCTAGGAACTGAATTCTATGAAATATCAGAAACAGGCAAAATAAAAATAGGTGAATTAACCGAACATGACCAAAAATTGGTTCTTGCCAAAGGCGGTTATGGTGGACGGGGTAATACACGCTTCAAAAGTGCAACCAATAAAACTCCTCGAATTGCAAAATCCGGTGGAGAAGGGGAGAAAAGAGAGTTCGAAGTTATTTTAAAACTTATGGCAGATGTGGGGTTAGTAGGCTTGCCAAATGCTGGTAAATCAACTCTTCTTGACACTGTTTCCAATGCTCATCCCAAAATTGCTGATTATGAATTTACCACGTTAAAACCTTCTTTGGGTGTTGTGGAAGTCTCCGATTTTGAATCTTTTGTGATGGCTGATATCCCGGGACTGATAAAAGGAGCCCATGAAGGCAGAGGATTGGGAGATAGATTCCTAAGGCATATTCAAAGAACTAAGCTTTTGCTTTTCTTAATTGACGTGGATACAAAAGATCCTTTTGCTACTTATCAGCTTTTAAAAAAGGAATTGCATATGTATGACCCTTATTTGGATAGAAAGCAACATTTAATTGCTCTTAGTAAAATAGATAAAATTTCTGAAGAAGATAGAAAAGAATTTATAAAGTTATTGAAACAGGAATTTAACAACAAATTACAAGAAAAAATAATGTCGATTTCTTCTGTAACTGGAGAAAATATCAGAAAATTGAAAAAGGAATTATTAAATTTATTGAAGAATTATGAAAGAACAGAAAAAAAAGATTAGAGCTTGGCTAAAATTGTTGCAAGCACCAGCGATAGGAAGCAGCAAGGCTATTAGTTTAGTAAAAGAATTAGGAGAGCCATATAGTTTTATCGAAGAAAACGCAGACAGATTGGAAAATGTAGATAGTTTAAGCCAAGAAGCCAAAGTTTTTTTGCGAAGTAGTAAGTTTGGTTATAATTGGGAAGAAATAGAAAAACTGATCGATAAGTTTAAAATAAAATTCGTTTCTATTTTAGACCAAAATTATCCAAGTTCTTTGAAGAATATTTATAATCCACCACCATATTTGTTTTATCGTGGCACATTAGAAAAAGATAGTTTTAGGCGCAGTATAGCAATTGTGGGGACCAGGAAGGCTTCCGATTATGGTAAAATGATGGCAAAAAAAATTGCCCACCAACTCGCTGATGCTGGTTTTATGGTGGTTAGCGGTTTGGCTTACGGAATCGATTCTATAGCACATATTGGGTGCTTAGAATCTGTCCGTGGCATTACTTGTGCTGTTATGGGTACTGGTTGCGATCAAATATATCCTCCTCAAAATAGGAAACTAGCAGAGAAAATCATTAAAAAAGGAGTAATTATCTCAGAATATATTCCTGGTCACAAGGCGGAACGATGGAATTTTCCTGAACGAAACAGGATTATTAGTGGATTGAGTTTAGGTTGTTTGGTTGTTGAAGGTTCTAAAAAAAGCGGAGCTTTGTTAACGGCACGTTTTGCGATGGATCAGAATCGTGATATTTTTGCACTGCCCGGAGATGTAACCCGCCCTCAAGCAGCTGGCCCGAACTATTTGGTGCAGCTTGGAGCCAAGTTGGTTGCATCGACCCAAGATATATTGGATGAATACGATTTTAAATTGGAGCAGGAAGCCGAAACTCTTCCTCAACTTACTAAAAATGAAGAAATAATTTATAATTTGGTGTTAAAAAATAAACCAGAAATCCATTTTGATGACCTATTGTTGCAAAGTGGAATGAATATTGGTGAGCTATCTTCAATTTTGCTCTCATTGGAATTAAAATCATTAGTGAAGAAAGTTTCTGGAAATAAGATTGTTCCACTATACTAGGAGAATTATTATGCAAAGAAAAACAAAGATAATCCATGAATTTTTAAAACATCCGGCAGGTTCGGTTTTAATAGAAACTGGCGATACTAAAGTTATTTGTACTATAAGCGTTCAAGAAGGAGTACCGTCTTTTTTGGATGGAGAGCAGGAAGGTTGGCTTACTGCGGAATATAATATGCTTCCCGGCGCCACCGATCAACGTTTTAAAAGAGAAAGAAAGAAAATATCTGGACGCACTGCCGAAATTCAAAGGCTTATTGGTCGCAGTTTACGTGCTGTAGCAGATAGAAGCCTTTTTGCGGGTTATACTTTAATTGCCGATTGTGATGTGTTACAAGCTGATGGTGGCACAAGAACTGCTTCCATAACAGGTGCTTGCGCTGCCTTGAACGATGCTTTTCAAAAAATGATAGCGGAAAAGAAAATTAGTGAAAATCCACTCAAAGAATGGGTGGCAGCCATAAGTGTAGGTATTGTAAATGGTAATCCGATTCTTGACCTGTGCTACCAGGAAGATTCTCAGGCAGATGTGGATATGAATGTAGTAATGACAGAAAACGGAAAATTTATCGAGATCCAGGGTACAGCTGAAAATGCTACCTTCGATAAACAGCAGCTGGATGAATTGCTGGAACTGGCCGCAAAAGGAATAAGACAACTGATAGATGTGCAAAAAAGCTATTGACAGTATATGCATAAACTTTGTGTAAGTTAACTGCGAGGTAGAAAGATGTTTGGGAAAAAGAAAAATAAAAAAGTTAAAAGAAAAAAGAATTCACTACAAGGCTGGCTGGAAGCGCTTTTGTTTGCCCTGGTTGTAGTGATGCCAATAAAAAATTATACATTTCAGAATTTTAAAATTCCCTCTTCTTCCATGGAAAAAACGCTTTTGATAGGCGACTATTTAATTGCAAATAAATGGAAATATTTTTTTTCTGATCCCGAGAGAGGTGATATTGTAACCTTCAAAAATCCTGCTGACCCCGATTATCCACAACCGGAAGAGAAGTATCTTAGAATAGTAGGCCCTATATTTTTTGATAAAGAAAATTGGGGCTTAAAATGGCAGGGGAAAAAAAACGTGGTAAAAAGGGTAATTGGTATGCCCGGAGATACTTTGGTGGTTAAAAATAAAAAAGTTTATATAAATGGCGAGCTCTTGAAAGAAGATTATGTTCAGTATTTAGACAAGGCCAAGATCTTAAAAACTGATGATATTATATGGAATTATAATCTTCCTAAATTCAGAGGCAGCGATGTAAATTTTGGGCAAAGCGAAGGAGTTGTAGGAGATAGAGATAATTTTGGACCTGTAGTAGTACCAACGGGTGCTTATTTTGTGATGGGTGATAACAGGGATATGAGCTTGGACAGCCGTTATTGGGGTTTTTTAAACCGGGAATTTATTACTGGTTCTCCTTCACTTATCGTGTTTTCACATGGGGAAAAACCAGTTAATAGCGTGCGCGAATATATAATAAAAGAACGAAACAATCTTCATAATAAAGCTTCAATTCGCTGGGAAAGGACATTCAAACTTATCAACTAATGATTGAACATATTTACATACATGTACCTTTTTGTTTGCAAAAATGCAGTTATTGCTCTTTTTATTCGGAAAATATCAGTGAAACAAGAAAAGCAGAATATTTGAAGTATTTGCAAACAGAGGCAGAATTTTTTTTACAAAAATATCAAATTAAGGCGAA
>JAXHUB010000187.1:0-5969 GCA_034189845.1 Candidatus Cloacimonadota bacterium
AAAAAGCCACGAGGGCTGTCATCCGTTCGGCTCTTTCGTTTAGCTCTTTTATATGCAACTCTGCACGTTCTTTGTTTTCTGAAATTAAAATTTTGGTACTCATTTTTTATTGTTTTAAGATTATTATTCGTCTGGAAATTGTTTTGAAACGTTGACAAACTCTATTTGATGCACTTTGTTAACGTCTGCGTTCATTTCTACTGCGTTTAACTTGGGTACTACATAGGGTAAAAACCTGCTAAGTAGTTCAAGTTTTTTCTCCGGGTCATCTATACTATCAAAGTATTTTTTAACCTGGTTTAGTTCTCCTTCAAGCGTTGTTTTTAATAACTCCCGGAGTTCTCCGGTAATCTTATTTGGTGTGCCTTGCTCTCGGCCACCTGTTTTAAATCCTCTTGCCATGATAATTTATTTTTAAGTTTAACATCTATTTTACTCTACTTTAGAAATTTGTTTATAGTTTAAATGATTGATTTACAAATGATTGATAATTTATTTTTAATGATTGATTTTCGGATAAAAATTCTTTAAAATATGATTCTCTTTTTTTCGGTACTTCCTTAAATTCCTTCAAAGCATTTGGAAAGCCTTTCCAGTAACTTTTTATTTCATTAACATACGTAGGTTGTTGCGTATGAAGGCATGATTTATATTTTATATTGCTTTGGTCGCAGTAATAAAAAAAAGTTGCAATATCATAGCTGTATGAGTGTTTTAAACAGTCGTTATATTGCTTATCCGGGTTAATGGTATGTTTGCCTAAGTATTGATTTGATATGATGTGAAAGTAATTCCTTCCGGTTTCTCCAAATTCATTGGCTAAGGCACAACCAACTGCGAACCATTCAGCGTAACCGGGACAAATATCAATACCTTTTGTTTTAATTTCATTAATGCAATAATCAAATAAATTAATATTGTCATTACGTTTCTTTGTTATAATTTTTTGATTTATAGCATTGTCGGTTTTTCGACTTGGTGTTTCAATTATTTTGAATGGCTCTGCTTCATGGTTAAAATATGCTTCATCATCATATGAGTAAATTCTTAATCTCGAAACATCTTTACAGGATTGGTCGATAATTAAGCCATATTGTTTTAATTGTTTGCTAAGGGCTTCAAAATGTTCGGCGTGTTTCTCCGGGTGTGCTATGGGTATAAGTCCCCAGTAACCAGTCCCGGAAACCGATAAACCTAAGTAAGCAATATTTTTAATTTTAGATAGTTCGGTTTTCAGGTTGTTATAATTTGTTATATGGGTGTTATCTGCAAAATCAATATCAATTTGCATGAATCCACTATGTTTTATTAAACTGTCAGCTTTACGATAAGAAAATAAGCCGCTCGGAGTTATTGCCGGGAGTTTCTTTTTCAATTCGTTGCGTTCCTTCTTATTTGCTATATTCCTTATTTGCTCAACCTTTGCAGCGTGTTTTTTACTTGTTAGCCATTGCAGCAAGTTAATATTCACAGGCTCGCTCGGTGTTAAGCAATCTTTAAAACAAGATATTTCTATGTTTAAAATACTATCCATAATTAATTACTTGAAATAAACGCCACGTTGCCAATGTTTTTGCGCTCAACCAATACAGAATGAAAGCGCAGCCGTTTTATAAAGTTTGATTTTCCTAATGCTCTGTAACCGTCATCTATGCAAAAAGATTTATAATCGAAATAGGTATCTTTTATTGTTCGATAGTTTTCGGCGTCTGGCTTCAATCCCATCTCATCTAAAAACATTTTTACGCTATCTGAATTATTGATATAATTAGTTAGTGATTCATTGGATAGGTTGCATTTTGAAAATCTTTTTTGATTAATTAACCGCTCTAAGCCTGTCAGGACCCAGTTAAAAACTCCGGGTAATTCGTTTTCGATTATTTTACTTGAAAGTTCTTTATCCTGTTTTTCTTCTGGTATCTGTACGCTAAAAGGGACTATTAAAAAGCGCCGGAAAAATGCCTGTGTGTGTTCTACATCTCTGGGCAGCTCATTTGTATTAAATATAAGTTTAGCATAGTCATTCAGGATAAAAGCCTGCCCGTATGGCTTGCGTGCTTCAATAGGCTCGCCACTCACAAGGGCTTTAAATCTCGAAGTTTCTAAGCTCCCGTTAATCTCACTTGCATAATTTACCAGTTTATTAGCAATTTCAGCCCTGTAATATCCATTTTCGTTGGTTAAGCTGCTTAATGAATAGCTTGAAAAGTTTTGCTCGCCTAATAAGGCCCGGATTATCTCAAAAAATACACTTTTGCCATTGGCTCCGGTACCATGTAGGATTAACGACTTTTCTAATTTTAGGTATGTATTTTTAATGAAAACATAACCGATATATTCCGATAAGATGTTTTGCGCTTCATTGTCAGGCAATACTTCATCTAAGTATTTTTTGAATAAAGGTGCTTTTGCCTCGATATCGTAACTAAATGGTAATTGATACGTGATAAAGTCTTTTTGCTGAAATTTCCTTAAAGTACGCTCTTTGGGTGTTACTTCAAACGTCCCATTCAGTAAATTAATTAATACCCGGTCTTTGGTATATTCAGGTTCCGGCAAATATGCGGTTGTAAGGAATTGTTTGAATAAGTCATCTCTAAATTGATAATGTTTAGCATCAAATTTATCAACTCCCAGTTTTTCGGCACACTCGCCTAAAAAGTTTTTTAGTTCTTCCTCTTCGATAACCTCCCAAAAAGCGCCGTTATATACATAAATAAAATCGTGCCTGCGAGCCAGGCCCCAATCATTTAGCCTGGCAATTCTTAAAATCTCATTTATAGTTAAAATAAGATAATGTTTCTTCTTTAAATTTTCGTTTTCATTCATTTCTGCCAACTCCCGAAAATCCACCTTATTTAATTGCGATAACAATTTTTTTAATACTTCTTTTTGCCTCAATGCTTTAGAAGTATTAAGGTCTGTATTATTGGGTATCTTAATTTCCATATTCCTGTATTATTTTATAGTATTCCGAATGGCTTAGCATCAAACCGTTGTTTCTTAGATTTTCGATAAAATCCTGTGCGGATCCGAAAGTAAAATCAAAATATAATGATGTAGCCTTGTTTCCTTTTATTTCTATTTTTTGCCCCCTAAAAATGATAATTGATTCGTTTATATATGTGATGGGTGCATTCTTACATACCTTTACTATTGCTGCACACAATTTTTTAATATTAACTTTTTCCATTTCTAAGCCTCCTCGTATCGTACCTTGCGCCCGGATTTTATCCAGTTAAGCAACTCATTTTCTAAAAAATAGAGTTTCCCGCCGGTTTTGTGGAATGGAATTTTTCGTTCGGAAACAAGCCTATAAATGCTTGCTTTTGATAAGGATAGAAATTTAGCGGCTTCATCTAATATCATTAGCCGCTTTTTAGGCTCTTCGGGCTTTTGCTGCTCCCTTAGTAAGCCCTTAATTTCGGATACATCCTGTTTAAGCTCGATGTAGCCATTCAGAAATTGTTCAATTGTGATTTTTGCGTCCATATCTTTACATTTTTAAATTTAATGTAAAAATAGGCGCAAAATCTATAATATGCTAAATATCAATAAGTTATCCAGTGGTTTACCGTGTGGTAATGGTGTGGTTTATTTATTGTTGTTTCTATGGTCTATGAAAATTTTAAAATCTTCTTTTGCTTTAATTGCTTCATCTTCATTTAGAAACGGCATTATTTTTTCATAAACTGTTTGAATTGATGTTGCTTCTTTTTGCGAACCTTTTTTATATCTGGTTGCAGGACTTTTCCATAAATTGTACTGTTCTACAATATGACTTGTTTTTTTAGGTTCTGTGTATTTTATTTCATTAAGAAAATGTTTAATATTTGAATTTGTCAAAGGATAATCATATCTATAATAATGTATAGCTGCAATTTGCATTGCCGTTAAATTTTGGATAGTTTTTATTTCATCCTTAATAAATAAATCTTCATTAGAATCAATTATTCCATAAATGCAATTAATACGCCCTTCGATTTCTCCACATTGTTTTAATTCAGCATAATTTATATGAGTTTCTTTAAATGGGCTATTTTGAAGCCTTTCAATTTCTTCTAATAACCTTTTTGCTCCGGTTTTTGTTAAATCGAAGGTGTTGTTATATTTTTTGATTCCTATATTATAACCTTGCGTTATGGCTTCATATACTTCTTTTTTTTCTTCCTTGCTGTATTTGCTTGCAAAGTTTTGTAAGAAGTATTTAACGGCAGGTCTATATACAAAAAATATAAATTCGTTATTATATGTAAATTTCTGTGGCTTGTAAAATTTTCGGGTTGTCCCAAAAAAAGAGGCTTCATAATATTCTTTATATTCTTGTGGGATTTCTCCTAAATATTGGTATTTACTTAAATTTTTCATGTCAATTGGTGTAAAAAGTGTAAAAATGAACGTCTGAAAAAAAGAATTTTTTTTTCCTTTCCAAACCGAAAAGTTTTACATTCATATTATTCATGGTTTATAATAATTTTTTAGCTGCTTTTTTCCTTTGTTTGTCATTAAAACTGGATAAATAGTTCTCAGTTGTTTTAATATCTGAATGTCCCATTGCTTCGGATATAAAAGCCACGTTCTCGCCGGATAGCTTCAATACAGATGCAAAAGAATGTCTCGCTGTATAGGTACTCACATTTGCATTGATTCCAACTTTTTCAGCTATTCTTTTAATATACTTGTTTACCTGCTTAGTTTCTTGCTTGATTTTTTTTACTTCTTGTTCGGCTGTTAATCCATCGGTTAATATTGAAAATATATAATTACTTGATAATACGGGCTTAGTCCCCCAACGTTCAATAATTTGTTTTGTCTGTGGTAACATGGTAACCTGGATAGGTCTGTTTTTCCATTTGTAGCTTGTTTTATGCCTTATGAATGAGATATTGTCATTATCTATGTCAGAATACTTCAGTCTTAAAATATCAGCCATATTCATGCCATTACATAAGTAAGAAAATACCCATAAATCCCTGTAAAAATGTTCCGGTGAATTCTCAAGCGGTTTGTATCTTATTATTTTTCTAACCAAATCTTTTGATAATGCTTTTTTGATATTTTGACTTTCCGGTATTTGATATAAGTCGCTTTTATCATCTCCAAAAGGGTATAATTCAGCTTTTACAGCACCCTGTTTAATTGCCAAATTGAATATACGCCTTATATTTCGCATATGTATTGATATGGTTGTAACCGATTTATTATCTGCTTTTAGATATAATTCAAAGTTTTTTAAATACTTAACTGTTAAGTCATCAAATAAAAATTTTTTCTTTTTATGGTAGATTTTTAATGTTTTCTGGGTTGCTTCATAAGTAGAAGCATAATTTATACGGTCGTATTTTTTTAACTCATCTATGTAAGCAGAGAAAAAGCTAAAAACGTCTTTATTTTTTCCTTTGTTTGAAAAACTTTTTTTAAAACCTTCAAATGTGAATACAGGCATATTCTGAATAATCTCTTCAGCTCTATTAACTGTATTATTTATAATTTTTCTATAATCTCTATTCGTTCCTCTGGAATTTGGTTCCATAACTTTCTCAAATTCTCCCGGTGTGAACGAAAGACCCTTATTTAAGTTGTCTTTTACAGAATAATACTGTTGTTTTCTGTTATATGTAACTCTAATTTTAACAGGGTGCCTGCCGTCCTTGTTAATTACTCTTTTATCTAAAATTAATTTTACAATATCTTTATTAGCCATATTTTTTATACATACATTTATACATACAAATATAGTAAATAATAATAAATTTTGCTAAATTTGTTTTATTAAAAATAGCGTCTTGCAAAGGATATAATAAGGTTTTTAATAAGAATAATAGATAAAGAAATAATGCAAAATTACGATTCATAATCATGAGGCCGGCGGTTCAAGTCCGCCTCTCGCTACAAAAGCAGCAGGATTTTTCGGCTGCTTTTTTTATATTTTCATACTCGATTTTCTTTCCACCAGTTCAGTATTTAAA
>JAXHUB010000188.1:0-5741 GCA_034189845.1 Candidatus Cloacimonadota bacterium
CAAGATTTGTAATAATTGTCACCTTCAAAGAGTCATTTTGCCATACTGGGTAGAGCTGTTCATAGAAATCTGCTCGGCACAATTGGAAACTAAGTTTGGAAGCTGGGAATTTCTCGATTATTTCCTTTTTCAATTTTTCTGCAGCTTCACTTTCCGATTCTGTTTGTTGCCACAGTATTTCATATTCCTCATAACTTTGTGCATGTAGAGCAATGAAAAACAATAACAGCAACAATAATACATTCTTTTTAAAATCCATTGTACCTCCTTTAATGAAGTATTTATATTTATTCCTGTAGCTGTCAAAATAAAACTATTTTTTGACACATCGCTTTATTATATTTTCTTTGTAATAAGGAATTGTAATGAAAATTTTAAAAACACATATCGTACCCCAAAAAGTTGGAAAATTCCGTCTTAGTGATTATACCCGAGAAGTATTCAACGAGTTTATTCCCAGCCGTAATGGAATTAAGAAAGCTATCAAAAACAATCTTATCTTGGTAGATGATATGCCTGCCAGGACTGGTTATTGGGTTAAACCAAGCCAAAAAATAACATTATTGGAAGCTCATAAACCAAAACAAATATTCAAATATGTGCTACCAGTAAATTTTGAAGATAATTATTTAGCTGTTATATCCAAACCGGCCGGACTCTTAGTAAACGGAAATCAGTTTAGAACTATAGAAAATGCCTTAGAATATAATCTGTACCCTTCATCTCTGAAAGATGCCTTAGCGAAAATGAAACCAGTTCATAGATTGGACAGCCTTACCAACGGACTTTTAATAATTGCTAAAACCAAAAGCAGTCAAAAAAAGTTAGATGAAATGTTCAAACAACATAAAATAAACAAACGATATATAGCAATAGTAATGGGGAAAATTCCTTCTGAAGGCGAAATAGAAAGAAAGGTTGATAATAAGGAGGCTCGCACTATTTTTAAACGTTTAAAAGTAGTTCCATCCTTAAAAAGTGGTTATTTGAGTTTAGTAAATTTGTGGTTAGAAAGTGGACGTACACATCAGCTTCGTAAGCATCTTTCTTGGCTGGGTTTCCCTATTTTGGGCGATAAGCTATATGGGCAGAAGGGAAACATTTTCAAAGGAAAGGGATTGTTTCTGGCTGCTGTAGAACTTAATTTTCAGCACCCTTTTACATGTAAGCACATAAAACTTACTATTGCTCTACCCAATAAATTTTATATCCAGCTGCAAAGAGAGGAAAGACGTTACTTAAAATTTAATGCTAAATAATTTTTCTATATCTTTAAATTCGTATATATGAAAATCTGCTTGTAACTTAATTTCCTTCCACTCTTTTTTAGAAAATTCGTCGTAAACAGCAACAACTTTCATGCCCGCATTTTTCGCGGCATCTATACCTACAATAGTATCTTCAAAGACCACACATTCAGCTGGATGCACATTTAACTTTTTAGTAATTTTTAAAAATATATCTGGAAATGGTTTGCCCCTTATTTTTCTGGAACCAGTCACAATAATATCGAAAAGATGTAGAACTTCATTTGATTGCAATACCAATTTAGCCAAAAACTCTGAATTACTGGTTCCCAAACCAATTCTTATTCCTTTTCTATGAAGAATTTCCAAAAATTCAGCAACCTGGGGCTTTAGTTTAATTTTTTCACGATAGTATTTTTCTGCCATCGAGTTCCATTCTTTCATTATTTGGGAAATCGACTCGTTTAAATTGAACTTTTTCTTAAAGTATATTGCTATCTCGCGCATACTGTTGCCATTTTCCACATCTTGAAATAATTCCTTAGGAATAGCAAAGCCTCTTTTTTGCAAAAAATTTTCATCTATCTGGTGCCAAATATCCATAGATTCAATTAAAGTTCCATCCAAATCGAATATAACTGCTTTAACTTTGTTTATTTCTATCATAGGAAGAAAATTATATTCTGTTTGTATTTGTCAATTAAACAGAGTTTAACTACAAAAATTAAATCGAAAAATATGGTGGAGAATTATTTTCGTTTGACAACAAGCGTGAAAGCTAAAGTTTAGAATTCAGCAAAATCGAATTGGGAGTGAATATGGCAAATAAAGTTAAAACAGCTATACATCCGACCAGAGAAGAGGATTATCCTTCTTGGTATCAAGAAGTAATAAAAGCATCCGATTTGGCAGAAAACAGCGAAGTACGAGGCTGCATGGTCATAAAACCATGGGGCTATACTATTTGGGAAAATATCCAGAAAAACTTAGACGAAATGTTCAAAGAGACAGGTCATGTAAATGCTTATTTCCCGCTTTTTATTCCCAAAAGTTATTTTGAAAAAGAAGCAGAACATGTAGAAGGATTTGCCAAAGAATGCGCTGTTGTTACACATTCACGTTTAGAAGAGGCAGAAAAAGGTGGATTAAAACCAGCTGGGAAACTAGGAGAAGAACTCATAGTGCGTCCCACCAGCGAGACAATCATTGGTGCCTCATTTAGTAAGTGGGTTAATTCCTACCGCGATCTGCCTTTGTTAATAAATCAGTGGGCAAATGTAGTACGATGGGAATTAAGAACAAGATTATTTTTAAGAACTTCCGAATTTTTATGGCAAGAAGGACACACTGTACATGCTACTGAAGAAGAAGCACACCAAGAAACAAGAAAAATGCTTAATATTTATGCTGAATTTGCAGAGAAATATTTGGCAATTCCGGTGATAAAAGGCGAAAAAACTGAATCTGAAAGATTCCCTGGTGCCCTACACACTTTTTCCATTGAAGCAATGATGCAAGACAAAAAAGCATTACAAGCTGGAACCTCTCATTTTTTGGGACAAAATTTTTCTAAAGCCTCCAATATTAAATTCCAAAACCAAAATGGAGTTGAAGAATACGCTTGGACAACTTCTTGGGGTGTTTCGACACGGTTAATTGGAGCACTTATAATGGCGCATAGCGACGATAATGGTTTGATTGCCCCCCCCCGTATCGCTCCAGCTCATGTTGCTATTATTCCTATTTATAAAAATGAACAAGAAAAAACCAGTGTCATGAACTTCATAAATGAATTACAACAAAAAATAAGACAACTTCGTTATGAAGAAAATAAAATTATTGTTAAACTAGACGATCGTGATTTAACTGGCGGGGAAAGAACTTGGTATTGGATAAAAAAAGGTATCCCAATTCGGTTGGAAATTGGACCTCGTGATATTGCTAAAAATTCTGTATTCATGGGAAGAAGAGACAAGCAACCACGCGATAAAATAAGCATTGGAAAAAACATTTTTGTAGAAAAATTGCCTGCTATTTTATCGGAAATTCAAGATAATATCTTTAATAAAGCCTTGAAATTTAGAGAAAACAATACCCAAAAAATTGATGATAAAGAAGAATTTTATGAATTTTTTACCTCAAAAAATAAGAAGAAACCTGAAATTCATGGTGGATTTGCTTTATCACACTGGTGTGGGAAGACAGAATGCGAAGAAAAAATAAAAGATGATCTGCGAGTTACTATTCGCAATATTCCCTTGAACAGCCCCAAAGAAATAGGTACATGTATCTGCTGTGGTAGAACAAGTAACCGAAGAGTAATTTTTGCAAAGGCTTATTAATATATGAAATTCTGGATTGATAAAGACGATAAAATACAAGTAGGACAACTTTTAAAAGCTGCCGGATTTTTCGAAAAATATGCCGAAATAAGGAATATTATTAAAGATGGCAGGGTAACGGTAAACTATGAAACTGTTTTAAAACCCCGTTTCCCAGTAAAAGTGGGAGATGAAGTGCGTTTTGAAGATCATCATATAAAAATCCTTGCTAATAAAGATATCAACCGGAAACATAAACCTGAACCACAAAAAACAGGCGTAAGACATGGTAAAACTAAAAGTTGGGAATCTAAACCATTAAAACCACAGATTAAAATCGAACAGCAAATAAAAAATGCAGTTCTACAACTTCAAGAAAAGTTGATTCATAAACAAAAAACTATTGCCATTGCAGAATCTTGTACTGGTGGAATAATCCAAGGCTATCTTACAGCAAATAGCGGTGCATCTAAATTCTATAAAGGTGGAATTGTTGCCTATTCCGACGAGATTAAAGAAAATGTTTTACAAATTTCTTCTTTAGTTTTGGAAAAATTTAAGGCTGTTAGTGCCGAAACAGCTAAAGCGATGGCAGAAAATACTAAAAATATATTTTCTGTAGAAATAGCCGGTGCTGTTACGGGAATTGCTGGTCCAACAGGTGGCACTAAAGAGAAACCAGTAGGCACCGTATATATAGCTGCAGCTAGTGAAGATAGGACCCTACACAAAAAACTTAACCTACAGGGAAATAGAGAAAAGATAAGACTACAAGCCTGCTTGGAATTGATAAAATTTTTATGGGAAAATTTTTAAAACATTTGACAAAGCTGACACAAAAATAGATATTTAATTTATTAAAATTAGTGGGGAAATTATTATGAAACATTCATTCATTATGCTTCTAAGCATTTTATTATTCGGAAGTATTTTTGCAAATACTTTTGAAGTTTTAGAAGAAACAGAAAATTCACTTATAGTTAAATTTACATTGCCGGAATATAAAATAAGGCAAAAAGGATTTAGTTATGAGATATCCTGCAAAGCAGATGGTAATACTTCCCAGCCAGGGTTTGCACAACTTCCATATTATTCGCAATTAATAGGTTTGCCTATAAATGGCGATATGCAAATTGAAATTATTGAGAAAAAAGTTAATCAACGAAATAGAATCAAAATAAAACCAGCTTCAGAAATCATTTATCATGAAGATAGACTCGAATACGTGGAAACAGAATTAGCTGCTACTGCTTTGAAAACCAAATTATATCCGCAAAATCTATTGAAGAAAGGCGAATTTGCATTTATTGGCGATCGCTATTTTGGCAGTTTTCAGATTTATCCTTTTCAATACGATCACCAACAAAGTAATTTAAAAATCACCTCAGAGATAACCTTAAAAATAAACATAATCGGTAAGAAAGAAAAAAGTAAAAATTGGCGTAGCAATAATAACTATATAGATAAAGAAGCCACCGAATTGTGCTTAAATAATACTACTTCTCGCAGTTGGCGTTTGCAGACAGAGAAAACTGCAAAAAAAGTTGATTACCGTGACCCTAGTATTGTAAATGCAATACAATTATTAGTAGATTCGGAAGGAATTTACAAAATAACTTATGAATATTTAACTGATTCTCTTGCTACCTATTGGGAAAAACACCCAGAGTATTCACTTGCTTTCAACTGGGAAGATATCGATCCCCGTTTGCTTGAACTCTCTGATGAAAACGGGCCAGTACCTATCCACTTTGTTGGCGAGTCCGATGGCTCTTTTGACCCTGGGGACTATTTTGAATTCTGGGGTGAGATGCATCACGGAGAAAATACTTACTACGACGATTATTCATCTATAAACACTTATGAATTAACCCTGAACAACAGCTATGGCTGTAGAATGGCAGTAGAAAACGGCGGGATTCAGGTAAATGATGAATCCCAATTCAAATCGCCTGAATCATTCCCCCAAACCCTTCATTTTGAAGAACAAAATGTCAAAGATCACTTGGGAGCCCAATTTTCTTATAATAGCAAATTTTATAGAGAAGATATTTGGTTCTGGAAAAAAATGTATGCACCTAAGCTGAATTTAACTACTATAAATTTAGAATATCCACATAATAGCGGTATTAGAAAGTTTTATTGCAAGGCTTCACTGTGGGGACTAACCTAT
>JAXHUB010000189.1:0-7364 GCA_034189845.1 Candidatus Cloacimonadota bacterium
GAAATAGGGGGTAAATTATGCCAAGAGGAGATGGAAGAGGACCAGACGGATTTGGTCCGATGACAGGAAGAGGCATGGGTTACTGTGCCGGATTTGAAAGTCCTGGATATGCCAATCCCGGTTACGGCCGAGGTATGGGTTATCGCAGGGGCGGAGGTTATAAAAGAGGATATCGACGCTTTAGCGGATATCCTGTTCATCCAGCTACGAACTACAATTATGCTGCTCCGCCAGCAGGAGAAGAAAAAGAAATCATCGAAAATCAAATCAAAAATCTGCAAAACCAGATTTCTAATTTGGAAAAACGGCTTGCAGAATTGAATGAAGAATAACTTAGATAGGGCCCTGCTTGATTTTTATAGAAACGAGCAGGGCAAATTAATTTTAGGAGTTCAAATTGAAAATAGCGATAGCAAGTGGCAAAGGCGGCACTGGGAAAACGACTCTTGCCACTAATTTGGCTGCTCTAATTGCTGAACAGCAGCCGGTTACTTTAATAGACCTAGATGTGGAAGAACCCAATTCGGGTTTATTCTTTCAAGGCAAGTTAATGGAAGAAATTCCTGTTCATAAAATGGTTCCTAACTGGGAAAAGAAAAAGTGCACGTTTTGTGGAATTTGTCAGAAAGTATGTAATTTTAACGCAGTAATCCAGCTTCCTACTCAAGTTTTAGTATTTTCCAAACTGTGCCATAGTTGCTATGCTTGTTCGGAACTCTGTTCTACTAATGCTCTTCCCATGAAACCAGAAAAAATTGGGAAAACCAGTAAATTTCAAACAGGGAATATAACTTTTATTGAAAGTAGTTTGGATATTGGTCAAGAGATGGCAGTACCCGTTATTGCACACACCAATAAAATTCTGGAAAATGAATATAATGACAAGTTCATAATTATTGATGCACCTCCCGGTACTTCTTGCCCGGTTATTGAATCTGTGAAAGACGTAGATTTTGTAATTCTGGTTGCAGAACCCACACCTTTTGGGGTACATGACCTAAAACTGGCTGTGGAAACAATGCGCGAACTAAAAAAAGAATTCGTTGTGGTAATAAATCGCTTTGGTTTGGGTGACGGAAAGATTTTAGATTACTGTGAACAAGAAAGTATTGAAATTTTGGCTAAAATTCCTAATTCACGAGCTGCTGCTGAGTGTTATTCTTATGGAAAATTGATGTACAAGTATCTGCCCGAAATTAAACATGAAATAAACAAAATTGCAAAGTATATTTGGCAACATCTAGGAGATAGAAAATGAAAGAAATTGTAATAATATCAGGAAAAGGCGGTACTGGGAAAACTTCCATAACTGCATCTTTAGCAAAAGTAGCACATGAAGAAGTTGTGGCGGCAGATTGCGACGTAGATGCAGCCGATATGCACTTGCTCCTGCAACCTGATTTTGCTAATTCGGAAGATTTCTATAGTGGAGTGATAGCACAAATAAACCAAGCTAAATGTATAAAATGTGGAAAATGCAAAGATGTATGTCGTTTTGATGCTATTTCTATTGTGGATAAGCAATATGTAGTGAGTCAGTTAGATTGTGAGGGTTGTGGTTATTGTGCTCAAATTTGCCCTCGTGATGCTATCACCACACCACAGCAAAATGTGGGAAATTTTTATATCTCTTCAACCCGCTTAAATATGCCATTGGTACATGCTCGTTTGGGAATAGGAGCTGAAAATTCCGGGAAATTGGTTGCTAAGGTAAAAAATGAAGCGAAAGCTTTGGCAGAAAAAAGAAAAATTCCCTATCTATTAGTAGATGGCCCACCCGGAATTGGCTGTCCAGTGATTTCCTCTCTTTCCGGCGCAGATTTTGTGGTCTTTGTAACAGAACCAACAATTTCTGGACTGCACGACTTAGAGCGGGTTTATGAACTAACAGCACAATTTAAACTGTTAGCTGGTTGTATTATTAATAAAGCGGATTTGAACAAAGAGAAAACAGCTCAAATAAAGAAATTTATTCGAAAGCATAATATTTATGAACTAGACCAAATAAATTATGATGAAAAATTTTCGGAAGCAGTTACCAATGGCTACACAGCTGCTGAAATAAACAAAGAATATGAACGAAATTTTAAACATTTATGGGAAAAAATAAAGGAAATAGTATTGGAGGACAAATGAAAATAGCATTTACAGCACAGGGACCAAGTTGGAACGACCCAATCGATCCACGTTTTGGCAGAGCACAATATCTGCTAATATATGATGAAGAAAAAGATAAACTAACGGTAATAGATAATACAGCTATAAACCAGGTAGCGCACGGCGCTGGCCCAGAAACCGCACGCAAGTTGTTCCAGGTTAACCCAAACATCCTAATAACTGGAAACGGACCAGGTGGAAATGCTGCCCGCGTTTTAGAAAATGCCCAAATAAGTGTTTTCATCGGGGCTGGCAGCCTAACAGTAGAACAAGCTTACCAAAAATATAAAAATAATGAATTAGAAAAACTTTAAAAATTCTTGTACGTTTTACTTCTGTTATAATTAGTGGATTTAAAAATTAATATGGAGGAATTCTTAAGAAATTATAATGAAAACATATTTAGAATGTTTCCCCTGCTTTCTGAATCAAGCGCTGAAAGCTGCTAAAATAATTACAGATGACGAAGAATTGATCCACTTTATTATGGGAAAAATTGGTGCTATGTTGAAAGATATCCCTTTGCATAATACACCCCCAGAAACAGGTGAGCTAATCTATCGCACTATTTCGGAACACACTGGTGTGAGCGACCCTTACCAAAAGATCAAAGAACATAACATTGCTGAAGCCAAACAGTTTTTGCCTTACATTAAAAAAAAAGCAGCTGAATTTGAAGATCAATTGCTCTTCGCCAATAAGATGGCAATTGCTGGTAACGTTATAGACCTAGGAGTACACAGCGAATTTGATATAGGAAAAGAGATAGAAATCAATTTGAAAAAAGAGTTCAAAATAAATAATTATAAAGAGCTTAAAGATGCTGTTGAAAAAGCAAAAACCATTCTCTACCTAGGCGATAATGCTGGCGAGGCAGTATTTGATACGTTACTTATGAGTAATCTTCCAGCAAAAATCTATTATGCTGTACGTGATCTTCCTATAATAAACGATGTTACAAAGGAAGATGCTGAAGCAGCAGGGGCAGCCGAATTTGCTGAAATCATCTCGTCCGGAAGTCGTGCTCTAGGAACAATTTTAAAAAAATGTAACCATAACTTTTGCAAACTTTTCAAACAAGCCGATTTGATAATTAGCAAAGGACAAGGCAACTATGAAGGCCTTTCATCTGAGAAATATCCCATATTTTTTCTTCTGAAAGCTAAGTGCCAGGTAATTGCCTCTGACCTGGACATCCCTAAGGATTCAATTGTTTTAAAAAAGGCTGAGGTGGAATGAAAAAGAAGTTTCAGCTTGAAAATATCGTCACCATTTCTGCCGCTCATCTTATTCACGATATTAATTCCGCTTTTTTAGCACCAATTTTACCGCTTTTAATTCAAAAATTGGGTATTTCACTTTCTTTAGCCGGCCTCTTAGATGTGGTTAGAAGGTTACCTTCGCTGTTAAATCCCTTAGTAGGAATCATGGCCGATAAGATCTGTGTAAGATATTTTATTATAATAGCACCTTTTATTACTGGACTTTCTATGAGTTTGTTAGGTTTAGCGCCATCATATTCGGTTTTGGTAATAATGTTGCTTGTTGCTGGTATAAGCTCCGCACTTTTTCATGTGCCAGCTCCTGTGATGATTAAAAATATCTCAGGTAAGCGTATTGGCAAAGGAATGAGTTTTTATATGCTGGGAGGTGAACTGGCGCGCACTTTAGGGCCGCTTATCATCACAACAGCTGTTTCCTGGTGGGGCTTAGAGGGAACTTTTAGGCTTATTCCCATCTCTCTTACCGCTTCTATTGTTCTCTATATTCGCTTTAAAGATGTAAAAGTGGATGATAAGCAATTAAAACGTAAGAAAAAAACGCATCCAGGTGCTACTTTAAAGAAGCTTTTGCCATTTTTCTTTACAATAAGTGGGATATTGTTCTTTAGAGCTGCTATTAAATCTTCGCTTACTATTTTTCTACCAACTTATTTAAGCGGGAAAGGCGAATCCTTCTTTTTTGCTGGAATTTCTCTTTCGGTACTGCAATTTGCTGGAGCTGCTGGCACTTTTCTTGCCGGCACTATTTCCGATAAAATTGGCAGAAAACCGGCTCTGCTTATCATTTCCATCTTTAATCCCATTTTGATGTGGCTGTTTATAATTTTCAATAGCGGAGCACTGATGTTGCCTTTACTTTTACTGATGGGCTTTATTTTGTTTGCTTCTGGCCCGGTTTTGTTGGCTTTAGTTCAAGATACTGATTCGGAACATCCAGCTTTTGTGAACGGAATATATATGACGATAAATTTTGCCCTGGGCTCATTACTAGTGCTGCTAATAGGGATTTTGGGCGATAGCATTGGATTAGAGGATACTTATAAAATATGTGCAACGATTTCTTTGGGGTCAATTCCGTTTGTATTAATGCTTCCTAACCCAAATAGGAAAACAGAAAAAGAATAAAATATTTGGAAGCAAACGCAATTTGCTTCCTAGAAAAAATAGAAGGAGAAAAAAATATGAAATTTGCCATACCAACCCAATTTGGGAAACTATGTGACCACTTTGGCCATTGCGAAAAATTTGCAATCGTAGAAACTAATGATGGAAAGATTGAAGGAGAATCTTATTTAGAACCACCGGTACACCAACCAGGTGCTTATCCCCAATTTTTAGCTGAGCAAGGAGTAGACGTTATTATAGCTGGAGGTCTGGGAAACCGTGCTCAAGCGCTTTTTCGACAATATAACATCGAACTATATGTGGGAGTGAGCCAAGCTGAACCTACTGAACTGGTAAAAGCATACTTGAAAGGCGATTTAGACACTGGTAGCAATCTTTGCGATCACTAATAAAAAGTGGTTATAACAGCGAAAGAAGTGAATTTAATTCATAAAATTATTTACAAAATTAGCCTTTTCCTTTTAAAGAGGCTTTAATCTTTAAAAATGTAAAAGGGAGGATCTTTTATGAAAAGGATTTTTGTAATTTTTGTAGTTATGTTAACTGGTGCTGCACTTTTAGCAAACGGACTCAGCTTGAACAGCATAGGAACCAAAGCTCTGGGTATGGGCGGTGCTTTTGTAGGTTTAGCCGATGATGGTACAGCTATTTATTGGAACCCGGCTGGTCTGATTGGCCAGAGTAATGCCGCACAATTCTGTCTTACAGACCTTATTCCTATAGTAAAATATGAATATTAAGCTGCTAATATTGATGCAGAGGGGAAAAAGAATCATTTTCTTAACCCCAATTTTTTTGCTAACTACAATCTGAATGATAAAATAGCCGTCGGACTGGGTGCTTTTGTCCCAGCCGTCCTAGGTGCAGAATACGATGGAAAAGATTTAGCTCCTCTCGCTCTCGGAAATACTTCAATTGAATGGAGATCAAAAATTGGGGTGTTCAACTTTTCTCCATCGTTGGCTTATAAACTTAACGACCGCCTTTCATTAGGTGTTTCTGGGAATGTTTATTATGGTATGTTCGAATTAGAAAGAGCATCTGTCGTTGATATTCTTGCTTTCCAATATTCCGAAGATTCCGACGGCATAGGTTTAGGTGCAACTTTTGGCCTGAAATACAAGCTTAGTGAAATCACTAATTTTGGGTTTACAGTTAGAACTCCTACAAAAGTAACTTTAAGTGGTACAGCGAAAAATGCTGCCATGCCTATAGTTGAACAAAGTGCACCTTCCGAAAGTGATTTTGAACGTGATGTAACCTGGCCGATGTGGATCGCTGGTGGATTTGCCTTCCAACCCAATAAAAAACTTACCGTAACTTTGGATGCACAGTGGAGCCAGTGGGAAGAAGTAGATGAGTTTTTTACCGATTTCGATGACTCTGCCTGGAAACAGATTACTGCCAATAGCGGAGACGATAAATTTATACTAAACTGGGAAAACAAAGTGCAGTACAGAATAGGAATGGAATATCAAGCAACTCCTTGTATGGCTGTTCGTGGAGGATGGTATTACGACCCTTCTCCTGTCCCCGATGAAACCTTGAATATTCTTTTCCCGTCCTCGACGAATTCCGTGCTAACTGGTGGAATTGCTTACACTAAGGGGAATTTTTTAGTAGAATTTGCAGGTGAATATCTATTCGGAGCAGAAAGAAATGTAAATGAAAAACCACATAATATGCCAGGAACACATCAGATGGATGTTGCTGCTGCAAGCATCGGACTAGGTTATAGTTTTTAAATAAAATATATCTTTAGAAAGCCTCCTTTTGCAGGAGGCTTTTTTATTTCTTTCCATTTTTCTTGACATTACAGCATCGCTTAATTATATAAAACAGATTGGAGATGCCGATGAACATTGCGATTATAACCGCCGGTGGTTCCGGCAAGCGCATGAATAGTAAAATAAAAAAACAGTTTATAGAAATTGCTGACAGGCCTATTTTATGCTGGACATTAGACCATTTTATAAATCATCCCCAAATTAATGATATAATAATTACTCTACCTCAAAATGAACTGGAAAATTTTAGACGTATATTGGAAAATGAATATCCCGATAGTGAATTTACTCTTATTCCTGGTGGAGCTCAACGCCAGGATTCCATTTTAAATGCATTGCAAGTTTGTCCTTCAAAAACAGAATATGTGCTAATTCACGATGCAGTACGACCTTTTATAAATGCTCAGCTTATATTTGACCTATTGCAAAAAGTTAAACAAGCAGACGGAGTGTTACCTGTAACCAAAATAAAAAATACCATAAAAGAGATCGCTGGAGAGCAGGTGAAGAAAACGGTTCCACGTGAGAATTTGGTAAATGCTCTCACACCTCAAGTATTTAGGTTTCCACTTATATTGGAACTGCATCAAAAAGCAAAAGCGGAGAATTTACAGGTTACCGATGATGCCTCCTTATGCGAAACTTACGGTTATAAGGTTAAATACTGGTTGACTGCAGAGGATAATTTCAAGATAACCGATTCGTACGATTTAGAAATAGCAAAGTTTATTATAGAAAAAAAGTTTAGGGGTTAGGCATGAACTGGAAAAATTTAAAAATAACAATACCTGTTCCGATATTTGGTTTAGGTTGTGGAGTTTTAGGACTTAGTTTAGCCAAAGTATCTGTAAATATCGGAAAATTTGCTGCCAAACTTTTAAAATCTTTGGAGTATCGTGGTTATGATTCAACCGGTGCAATCTTTCAAGATGATAAAAATAATACTAAAATTTTGAAAGATGTAGGAGCTCCGAGCACTTTGGTAAAAACCCTTGGTATAGAAAAAGAAAAA
>JAXHUB010000019.1:0-4162 GCA_034189845.1 Candidatus Cloacimonadota bacterium
GAAGAGATAAACCAGAGTTTATTGGTAAATCTTTTTGAAGGAACCCTTATAGAAGCTGTCCGTAAGGGAGCTAGTGATATTCACATCATACCTATCAGCAAAACTAGCGTTGATTTCCTCTTTAGAATCGATGGGAAGTTACATCATTGGTACCGTAGAGAAAATACTTCACCTGAAGCGATAGCAGCAGTGGTTAAAGACCGTTCAGCCGGTGTGGATAGATTTGAACGTACCAGAGGACAAGATGGATTCACTCAACGAAAAGTTGATAAACATCTTATTCGATTTCGTATTTCTATATTACCGATAACTTCAGAAGAATTTGAACGTAAATTCGAAAGCATAGTTATAAGGGTTATAGACGATAGAAATGTTATCACCAATCTCAAAGAGCTCGGTTTCCAAAAACATGCCGAAAAAATGTTCCAGAAATCAATAAGTAAAACCAAAGGAATTGTTCTGCTTACAGGACCCACAGGAAGTGGGAAAAGTACAACCCTAATGGCTGCCTTGCATCATGTAATGTCACCCAGCAAAAATGTGCTCACCTGTGAAGATCCAGTGGAATATTTAATTCGTGGGGCTCGACAACTTAAAATTGGTCATAGATTTACTTTCGATGAAGCGATTCGTTCCATATTAAGACACGACCCAGATATTGTAATGGTAGGCGAGATTCGTGATAAAGTTACTGCCGAAGTTGCGATAAAACTTTCTAATACAGGTCATCTCACTTTTTCTACTTTGCACACAAACGATGCTCCTAGTGCTATTTCCAGATTATATAAAATAGGCATAGAGCCTTTCTTAATAGCTTACGCAGTTAACATCGTTGTTGCTCAGCGCTTGGTTAGGAAATTATGTCCTTACTGCAAAAAAGCGATTTCAGCAGAGAAATATGAGGCTGCGATGCAATTAGGATTGAATAGAGAAGAGCTTGAATCGGGAAAAATATTTGAAGCTGGTAGTGGATGCGACCACTGTTTGGATGGATATAAAGGCAGGTTGAATATTTGCGAAGCACTTTATTTTTCAAAAGATATCCGGAAAGCAATAGTCAAATCTGGTAAAGAGATCGATGAAGAAGCAATAAGAGAGATTGCTATAAAAGAGGGAATGCTTACCTTGCGTGAATCTGGCTTAGATAGAGTTCGTAATGGTTTAACAAGTGTGGAAGAAATAGCAACGGCTACTACCGAGGAATAGCATGAATACAAGTCAGATGTTACTGGTAATGGTGGCGATGGTATTGTTTTCATCGCTGTTTATAAATTCAATAAGCAATATCTCTGATCATAGCGAAATTGCTTATAAGGCACATTACCTGCTACAAGGGCACAAAATTGCTGAAAGATATTTTGAGAAAATTGAAGCTGAAATGTTAGGTGGATTATACGATTTCGATGACATTTTGGTGAAATATGCCGAATTTGACACTACTTTTACAATACAAAATTCAGATTATTATGTAAATATAGAAACTAATTTATGCAATCTTAACGGGAATATAGATGACCCGCAACCCGATTTTCAAAGAATAGATATCAGAATAGAATGTTCATATTATGATGATATACTACAAATTGGAACAACTGAAAACCCATTAAGTAAAGTTTTTGCAGATATGGAATTATAATGGGAAGTTTATTAGACACATTAGGTGCTATAGTTTTAGCTGCATTGTTCATTCTCACCGTTTATAATGCAACTTTCAACTTGCAAGCAACAGCATACGACAATAGAATGCAAGCAACACTTACCAAAGTTTCGGAAAAGGTAGTAGATGCGCTTGATAGTTACTATTTAAGCAAAGTTGGGGCAGGCGTATATAACAACCAAATCATAATTGCTGAACCAAACCGTTTTAAGTTTCGTGGAAGATTTTTAGAGCATCCTAATAGAATCGATGTGATCGAAATCGTACAGGGAGATAGTATTAGCGGCAAAGGGTTTCCGTTGGAAGTTTATAAAAATGACCAACCAGATCTGGGACCCTTTTGGCTTTCTAAACCGGCAAATTTCACATACTATGATGCAGTTGAAGAAGAAACTACTGATAGAAATGACATCTATTCTATGAAATGTGAATTAGATTTTTTTTATAAATCATTTACTGAAGAAATGGGAATATCTATTTTAAAAAATAAAATTGTGTTTTGGCAATATTTCAAAAATTTATATCTACAGTAGGAGTTTATGGGAAAAGTATCAATTATTGTGGTTCTTATTTTTATCGGAATTGTAACAATTATTTCGCTTACAGTTTTTAACAGCAGTTCCAAGGTGGCAGATCTGCTGGCTACAGAAGAAACATCTGATAACTTGAAAAATTTGGGAAATTACGCTTTAAATTATGCTATAAAACAAGTAAAAAATGAAAATGTAAATCAATCTACAACACAAACTTTTAACGATTTTCAGGTTTTAAATGGGGAAATAAATAGTATTGACTATGTTTTTAATGCACCTAAAGATTCTGTTAAAATATTTGCCAATGTAAGCTGGAATGGGCCATATGAAGTAAAACAGCATCAAAGTCAAGCTTGGCTTAAACTAACCAACATTGGTGGAGGTAGCGGCAGCGGAAATAATGTTGAACCTTTCGAGCTAGAAGAAGAAAAAACTAATCAATATAATGTGCCTCCACGTTCCGCTTTTTGGAAATTTAATGAAGATGGGGGAAATACAGCATACGACAGTGTTTCTGACAATGATGGTGAGTTAATAGATGGTTCTTATTGGAATGGTTACTCTTTACCACAATGGGTAACAGGTAGAACAGGAAAAGAAGGCTCTGCCTTACAGTTCAATGGCTGGGATAACTATGTGCATATTTCCGATGCCGATTCTTTGGATTTAACAGAAGAAGGAACAATCTCTGCCTGGATTCATATTAATAATTATACCAATTGGGCAGGATTTGTACACAAGGGAGATAGCAGTGATTGGTATGATGAAGCTTATTCTTTGCAAACAGATTATAATGGAGACAAAATTGTTTTTATTATTAATAATGAAAGTGGTTATGACCTATGGTTATATGGCAATACAGCTCTGGAAAAAAATACTTGGTATCATCTTGTGGCTACTTTTAATAATGAAAAACTAGCTATTTATATAGATGGCGTTCTTGATGAAGAGATTAATAATACAATAGGAAATGTAAGAAATACCAATGGTGGACTTAATATTGGTGCTCAAACTAATCAATATTCCTATAGTTACGGTAATTTTAGTTTGGATGGCATAATAGACCAGGTAAGTATTTGGAAGAAATTTGTTAATTCAAGTAAAGCAAAAAAAATATATCTTCAAGAACTTGCTTCTGCTTATTTACCTTTAAACGAGGAATCTGGTGATATAGCATATGACTTCTCTGGTGCCGATAATCATGCTAATCTTTCCGGTGGACTACAGAATAATTGGGATGAAGGAATAATAGAAGGAGGACTTCATTTCATATCAGGTTCTAACCGCTTACAAATACACTCCGCACCCAATTTAACAGGAATGAACAAACTCAGCATCTTTAGCTGGGTTAAATTTGACGAATTTTCCAATAACTTGACAGATATAGTAAACAAGAATTCACAATATATTCTAAGGTTACAGGATAGCAATGATGCCTATAAACCATCTGGTATTATCTATGCTGATGGAAATTCCCATGAAGTTTCATCTAATTATGAAATAAACATGCTCGATCGTTGGTATAATATAGCCAGTATCTACGATAACAAAAGAATGAAAATATATGTAGATAACACAGATAAAAGCCCTAATAATAACAATATAAACAGAGATATTGATAATACTAACAACTCCATATTTATAGGGAGTTCTTCCACTTCTAATCAAATAAAAGGTAGCTTAGACGAGGTAATGATATTTAATCAGGAAATTACTGATGAAAACCTTGCAACACTTTACAAAGTAGACAGAATAAAGGAATTAAGAGGCAGATGGCCATTAAATGAAGCCAGTGGTGAAATAGCATACGATACTTCAAAATATTCAAATAATGGAGAATTACAAAATGCCTGGAATGCACAAACCTTGCCAGAATGGATAGAAGGGAAATTTCACGGTGCTCTCAGATTTACGGGAGCAGGTGAATTTGTGGGGGCTGAACAGAATTTAGTTACCCAATATCCTTTTAGCC
>JAXHUB010000190.1:0-6442 GCA_034189845.1 Candidatus Cloacimonadota bacterium
TAGAAACAAAATTACAGAATTCTTAAACAGAAGAAAACATTCCCAACCTCTCCAAATTCCTAATTTAGGTTGTTTTTTTAAAAATCCGCCCCAATGCTCCGCTGGAAAATTAATTGATGAAGCAGGCTTGAAGGGCTACAGAGTTGGTGATATGCAGGTAAGCACAAAACATGCAAATTTTTTGGTGAATATGGGAAAAGCAACATTCCTCGATGCTTTCAAATTGATTCAGATAGTTAAAGATAGAGTTTATAAACAATTTTCCATAGAACTAAAACCCGAGGTTAAGGTGGTTCAATGAATAAAAAAAGAAGAGGCTATAGTCGCTTTTTTTTCCTATTTTTGCTGCTCGTTTTATTACTGGTATTACTTTTCTATGGAGTACGCCACTTGCTTATCTCTTGGAATATATTTCATATCGAGAAGATTGAAATATCAGGAAATGAGAATTTAGAAAAAGACTACCTAATGTATTTTGCACAAGATTTTTTGGGAAAAAATCTTTTTGAGGTTTCTCGTAAAGAGGTGATGCAAAAATACGGTAATATTGTAAGAATAAAAAATGTGAACGTGAAACGCTATATACCAAATATTTTAAAATTAAACTTCGAAGAGAGAAAAGGTATTTTTTTTCTAAAAAGCAAAGAAGGAAAATTATTCCCTATTGATGATGACAAGATTGTTTTGGACAGTGATAATTTTTATAATTCAGAAGTACTTCCCATAGTCAACACTCAAATTCCCCTGGAAAAAATTCAAGTTGGAAATACTGTTGATGATTTTTTTGTAGACAAAATCTTCCAACTATACGAAAAAATAGTAGAAGCAGATAAAAATTTCATTGATAAAATTTCAGAGTTTTATATTGAAGAAGAACAGATAGTTTTAGTAGAAGCTAATAAGGGTTATAAAATAATTTTGGGAGAAAACGATATTAAAGAAAAGCTCAAGCGGTTTACTTTTTTGGAACAGCATCGAACTTTTGAACCAGATATTATAGTAGATCTGCAATTTCCCAATTCACTTATAATTAGAACGGAGGATAAATGAAAGCGGGGCAAGTTTTCACAGCTATCGATATAGGCACCACAAAGATCTGCACAATCATTGCCGTTGTGAACGAAGAGGAAAAATTGGAAGTTAAAGGAATAGGCAAAAGCAAAACAAAAGGCATGGAAAACGGCCTGGTAATAGATATTTCTTTGGCAGCCAAAAGTATAGCAGATGCAATAAAAGAAGCTGAGGAGATGTCTGAAATGAAAGCAAAGAACATCTTTGTAGGAATTGCGGGTGAACATATCCACAGCTTCAATACACTGGGAAGAGTAGGCCTAGCAGAAGAACCTGGTGAAATAACTGCCGAACATGTAAGTCAGGTTATAAAAGATGCCAAAACAACAATAAAACGAAAACCCAATACTAGTAAACTTGATATCATTCATGCTATACCACAATATTTTGAAGTGGATGGCCAAAAAGGAATAATGAATCCTATAAACATGAATGGCGATAATCTATCAGCTTATGTTCACATAGTAATGGCAGATATAAATACAATGGCCAATATAAGAAAATGCTTAGAAGTAAATAATTACAAGATAAAAGATATTTTTTTGGAACCAATTGCTTCTGCGCATGCCGTTTTGAACGAGGTTGAGAAAAAACTTGGCTCTATTCTCATCGATATAGGTGGCGGTACTACCGATATTGTGGTTTTCTACAAAGGAAGCATACGATTTAGTGCAGTTTTACCACAGGGTGGAGAAAAAATAACTCAAGATCTCTCAATAGGACTCAAAACTTCCCCACAAATCGCAGAACAAATAAAAATTGAAAAAGGCAATGCCATAGCCTTTGAAAAAAATAAAAAAGAATTGATAGAAATCGAAGGTATAGGCGGTAGACCAAGCCGTAAAAAATCTCAATATTATATCTCTAAAATAATTGAAGAAAGAATGAAAGAAATTTTAGAAAAAGCCTATAATCTTTTGAACGAAAATCATAATTTAAGCCTTATTAGCGCCGGCCTTACCATAAGCGGTGGAGCTTCACAGTTAAAAAATGCAGAAATACTTGCTGAAAAAATATTCAACCAGTCTACAAAAATAGGTTATCCTGACCTTACCAGGTTGGCTGGTCCTACAGATAGATTAAATAATCCAATGTATGCCACAACAGTAGGAATTTTATATCATGCTTACGATCAGATAAAAAATGCACATTCACAAATTTGGCAAACCAGACAGCGTGACCCAATTTGGAAAATTTTTAAGAAAATATTGTCTTATTTTAGTTAAAATCAGGAGGTTTTTATGTTAGATTTAGATTTAACAGCCGATGAAGTTCCTATAGGTACAAATATAAAAGTTATAGGAGTTGGTGGAGCCGGTGGTAATGCCGTAAATACTATGATAGAAAACAAGCTGGAAGGTGTAGAATTCATAGTAGCAAATACCGATCTTATTAATCTGAAAAATTCCAAATCCAAGATTAAAATTCAGCTAGGAAAGGAAACAACAAAAGGTTTGGGTACTGGTGCTAAACCCGAGATCGGGAAAAAATCAGCAGAAGAATCTCGCGAAGAGATTCGTGAACATTTGGAAAATACAGATCTACTTTTCATAGCAGCAGGAATGGGTGGCGGAACCGGTACCGGTGCCTCACCGGTTATTGCTCAAATAGCCCAAGATATGGAAATACTTACTGTGGCTATTGTGAACAGACCTTTCAGTTATGAAGGAAGAAACAGGCTGCATAACGCGGAAAAAGGAATAAAAGAACTTTCAGAAATTGTTGACTCTATAATGGTAATTCCAAATGATAAAATTCACGAAGAATTTCCTTCGCTAACAGTTAAAGAAGCTTTTAATAAAGCCAATTTCATTTTGCTAGATGCCGCACGAGGTATATCGGAAATCATCAACAACAGTGGTAATATAAATGTAGATTTTGCCGATGTGAAAACAGTAATGGCAAATAGAGGACTTTCTATGATAGGAATAGGAATAGGCGAGGGTGAAAACAGGGCTAGTGAAGCTGCAGAAAAAGCCATGAATAACCCTCTTTTGGCCGATGTAGAACTAAATAACGCCAAAGGAATCCTCATCAATATAACAGCAGGCGAAGATTTTAGAATGAACGAGTTCAAAGAAATTTCACAAAAAATAGCAGAAAAGACCGGTGACCAAGGCGAATTTTTCATAGGATTGGTAAACTCTCCGGAGATGGAAGATAAAATCAAAATTAGTCTTATCGCAACAGGGTTGGATGGTCAGCCCAGTATGGAACTGGAAACCGAAACTCCAGATTTTTCCCCGCGAGAGGAAGAAGAAGAAATTTCCAAAGTTACCGAGCAAATAAGAATGGCTGATTCTATGGATTTAGACAAAAAAGAAAACAAAAAAGAAGATAACAAAAGTAATTTACAGATGGAAATTCCAGCCTTTATGAGAAAGTTTTCTAACTGATGGAAAATTTTGCAATTGAAGTAATAGTTTTAGCTGTATCGATCTACTTAGTAGAGCGATTAACTCGTTTGTTTTATGTTAATGATTTTCTTTATTCTTTGCTAGCTGCTGTAGCTTTGGCGCTAGTTAATAGCTTCCTAAGACCAGTTCTGCTATTTATCTCTTTTCCTATAAATTTCCTTACTCTAGGTTTATTCACATTTTTTATAAATGGATTTTGTTTACAAATTGCTGCTTGGTTTATACCAAAATTTTATGTGAGAGGATGTTTTTCTTCTTCAATTGCTGCACTATTAATTTCATTAGTGAAAATGCTATTCTACAACCTAATGTATTAGGAGTTCTTTATGATTATTACAAATTCCGGAAATAAGTGTATTCAAAATTGGAAATTGTTAGTAATAACATTACTGAATTTCAATTTGAGAGGGAAACTATAATATGCATGTCAAAGATTATAAAGATAAAGATTATAATGATCTTATTGAACTTTGGGAAAAAGCAGGTCTGCCCTATAAACCTAATGGTAGAGACAGACGAGACAAAATAGCTCAATCTTTGAAGAATAGTAGTTTACGTTTAATACTTGCCTATGACAATTCCAATTTAATCGCCTCTGTATTAGTAACTCATGATGGACGCAAAGGATGGATAAACCGTTTGGCAGTTCATCCAGATTATTGGCATCGTAAAATTGCCAGCACATTAATAGCATATGCGGAAAAAATCTTACGAGAAGAAAAGATCGAAATATTCGCCTGTTTGGTGGAAAACTACAATAATGCTTCTCTGCAACTTTTTCAAAAAAATGGCTATATCAAGCATGAAGAAATTATCTACTTAACCAAAAGAGAATACCCAGATGTATAAAATAGAGAAAATTACAGGGAATAAAGGAAAAGGCTGTAACCAGGTTCATTCTATCCATAAAAATGATCGCAATTCATTTAATTAGAGTCTAACCAATGAGCTCTCTGCTGCTTACCAGAAAGAAGAATAGATGAAAAAGATGAATTCCAATGTTTCCAAGTTGCTAATTTATATGCTACTTATATTTACTGTAATCTTCTTAGGTGCTATTGCAGTCTTAATCGTAGAGTTCGATAACCAAGGCAAGAGTTTTTTTGACGCTATTTGGTGGACTATAGTTACTTTTACAACTGTAGGATTTGGCGATCTTTATCCCACAACAGTAGGCGGACGTTTAGTAGGAATTGCCATAATTTTGCTGGGATTAGTTATATTAGCACTATTCACAGCATTTATTGCTAGTAGTTTTATAGATATAAAATTGAAAGAGAGGCGCGGATTGAGTAATATAAAATCAAAAAAACATTTAATAATTTGTGGTTGGAATAAAAGTGCTGTTAAAATTTTAAATTACCTAAGTAGAAATCCAGAAGCTGCACACGAAATAGTGTTGGTGAACGAAATGGATACAGAGCAAGTTTCCGGTATACAAAATAGTTATGCAAAATTAGAAATCAAGTTTATTAAAGGCGATTATACCAACCAAGACATTTTAGAAAAAGCTAATGCTAAATTTGCAGCGCATATTCTAATTTTGTATGATGAGAGCAACCCCAACATTGCTCCCTCGGATGAACGAAGCATAATAACTGCCCATAATCTTAGTTTTAAAAAATACAAAGTAAAAATTAGCCTGCAGCTGAAGTATGAGAAATATCTTCCAGCTTTATTGCAAGATAAAATAAGCAATATTGTTATCTTCGATGACATCGGTGGAGAAATTTTGGCAAGTTCCACTATTAATCCCGATCTCCCCAAATTCTTCAAAGAAGCCTTAGAGCTGAAAAATAACAATGGTTTTCGTCAGATAAATATTCCCCGAGAATTTATTGGAAAAAAATATAGTGAGCTTTTTGAATTTTTCCATTCCAAAAAACAGTTTGTACTATTGGGTATAGTTTCCATTCAGCCCGAATTTTCCATTGAAGACATCCTAACCGATGATCTTTCTTCCATAGACCAATTCATAAAAAAGCAGTTTGCACTTTCGAATAAAAAAATATCAAAACAAGAACAGCGAAACAGCATTAAAATAAAACCCCAACCAGATTACATGATTCAAGAAAACGACATGGCAATAATATTATAAGCGAGGTCATTATGGATATAAATTTCCTAAAAGAAGTTAAATTATTCGAAAAATTAACTGAAGACGAATTGCGAATTATATCCGAAAAAATGAAAACATGCGAATTTAAAAAGGATGATTTTATTATTCAAGAAGGTACAACTGGTGATGAGTTATTCATTTTACACGAAGGTACAGTGCAAATTAAAAAAAAGATGACTATGTTGGATGAAGAAGAATCAAAAGATAAAACCTTTATAGAACTTTCCGCAACCGACCGGCCTTTTTTTGGCGAAATTGGTATTTTAGGAGAGCAAAAACGTACGGCCAATGTAATCGCTTCCACTCACTGTACACTTTACAAACTAAAACATAAAGATTTCATGGAAACAGCTAAACATAATCCAGAAATAGGATTTAAACTAATTTTTGCCATAGCACTTAAATTGTCACGTTTAGTTGAAAAAACAAATTCTGATGTTCTAAAATTAACAACAGCACTCATTTACGCACTCCGTTAAACTATTATTATTTATAAAAATTACACAGTTACAATTATTTTTCTTGCCTAAATTTAGAAAATATATCTATTTGAGTTCTGAAATTAGTTGGAGGTTTTATGAGGATTTTGTGGGGAGTTTTTATCTTCGCTTTTTTGTTTCTTTCTCTTGCCTGCGACGTTCCCAATTGGGTAAAGCAATTTCGAGATGGCAAGAATATCGAAAGCTTTCAGTATTACTATTGGGGTATAGGAGTTTCCGATGTATCTTCCTTAAAAGCAGACAATAACGCTTTACAACAATTCAGTCGAAACATCGAAACTACAGTAAAGAGCAAAATTAAGAATAGAATAGCTGAAGCACAAGGTAAAGTTTCC
>JAXHUB010000191.1:0-6826 GCA_034189845.1 Candidatus Cloacimonadota bacterium
AATGAATCATAAATATTAGCGGGTATAAGTATCAGTATAGATAATAATAGAATTAATAATTTTAAAACAAAATGCTGTTTTTCAAAAAAATCATTCATCTTCTGAAGAGTTTTTCTGAGGAATATAAAGAGAATCTGGCTTGTTCATTTGCGGACCTATGAATGTTTTTTCAGCTTCAGATTTAGCTTTGCTTAAGCTATCTTGTTTGGTTGAGACTGTATCTGCAGCAGCTTTTTCCAGATATTGTTGCAGCAATGGTAAACGTTGTAATCTTATGAATTTTTCTCCATCGTAGTAATTTGAAACATGCTGCTGCCATATGTTGTTTTCAGTAGCCAAAATTTGTTCCCAATATGGTCGAGCAGCGGTAGAATCACCGAGTTCGAAATAATGAATATAACCCAAAGAAAAAAGTGCTTGATGATGGTGGCTATGAGTGGAATCCTGGGCAATGGGTTCCAATAGCTCCACTGTTTTTTGTGGTTCATCCTCTAAATATTGTATAGCTCTTTCATATTCTTGCAATTCGGGATTTTCTTCAAGTTCCAAATTCTCATTTTTTAGCAATTTTTGGGATAACTTGGTATATTTATTTTTTGGATAATTAGTTTGCAGAAATGTCAAAATGCTGTCTGCTTTAGTACTATCTTGTTTGATTTTGTCAAATATCCAAATTTTTAGGAAACTGGCTTGGGGAATGCAAATTTCATTATAAATATCTAATTCCTGCTTTTTTCTTTCTATTTTTTGTTCCAATTCTTCTAATTGTATTTGTAGTGAATCTGATTTAACATTTTTTATATTTAAGGAATCAGTTTTGGAAATAGCTATAGAATCTGGAGCAAAAGCTAATGTATCTTCTGTAGTTATATAAAACAAACTATCTGGTAGAGTTGACAAAGAATCTTCTATATTTTTCAACTCGCTGCTGTCTAGCAAAACTGTTACTTCGGCACTCTCAGTTACAATATCTTTTTTCAGGTCTTCTATAAAATTTTTCAAACTATCTTGCTTGGTTTGCAGAGAATCAATTTCTATCTGGACTGAACGATTATGGTTTATTATATCATCATAAACTACTAAAGCTGAATCTGGCTGTTCAAGATTTTGCAAATAAAACTCTGCCAGCTTAAATTGTTGCTCTACCAGGGTTTCTATATCCAAAGAGCTGTCAGGCTGATAGTACTGGATTATTTGACTGGCAACAGAGCTTTTAGAGACAGCCTTTTCGACAAATTCGGAATTACGGTTTTGACTTTCAACTTTATTGTAATAATTTATAGCTGTTTCATAATCATGTAGAATATCAAAATATATTTCACCCAGATAAAAATATGCTTGAGCAGCCACTTCTGAACGTTTATTCTCCTCTATGATTCGTAAGAAAAGTTGTTCAGCTTCTTCTGTTTGATGTAAATTTGCCAAACTACGTGCCTTTACTAATTCGATTTTAGCTTGTTTGGAATTATCAGTTTCATCAGAAAGAAGCTTTTCACTTTCTTTCAAGGCCACATCATAATTTTTTAGCTCTAGGTTGTTTAAAGCTATATAATAACGAGCATCAAGCTTGGTTCTATTACTAACTTTACTATTGATTAAATCTTGAAAGGTTTGCAAAGAGAGATTGTATTTTTCGTTATCCCAATAAAGTTCTCCTAATTTAAAATAAGCTTTTTCGAATTGAACTGATTTAGGAAAATTATCCACTATTCGCTTCAGGTAATACTCTGTTTGGATCTCGTTATCTTCATTATTGTAATATTCAGCCAAAGTTAGCAACACTTCCGGATGTATTACTTCAAAATCTTGTACTTTCAGCATATTTTTTAACTTAGAAAAACTTTCATTTTTTTTATTCATATTATAATTGCAACGGGCAATATATAGGTGTGCTTCGGGTACGAATTCGCTTTGTGGATAAAATTTAATTAATTCCTGGAATTTTTCTATAGCCTGCATATAGCCACGCCCTTTATAGAAAAAAGCTTTTCCCATAAGAAGCAAAGCATCATCTGCATATTTACTGTCTTTATAATCAGTAAGTATTACTCCGCATTTTTTTATAACTTCGTTATATTTAGTAATTGCACTGGAAGTAGGCCTTCCATTGCGTAAAGGAATATCTTGTGCTTCCCGGAAGAATTTTTTTGCATTATAAAAGGTGTTGAAATAGGCATTAAAGTTAGTACAAGCAAATAAAAGCAATGCTAATAAGAAAAAGTATGACTTCTTCATATTTATTGTAAATTTATTAATTTGCTTATCTCAGAAATTAGTGTTTCAGATTCAATAAAATCTTTCATTTTATGAATATCATCAGTTATTATTCTATCTTTGAAAACAGGTTTTACCACTTTTCTAATTTTATTTTTTAGCATTTCGATTACTTCGGAACTTTTGTGTTCTCGATAATCCAAAGCTTGCAAAGCAACCATAAGTTCAATTCCTAAAACCTGGCTTACGTTGCAAGTGATATTGCGTGCTTTCACAGCTCCTATAGTTCCCATGCTAACGTGGTCTTCTTGGTTAGCAGAGGTTGGAATAGAATCCACAGAGGCAGGGTGTGCCAAAACTTTATTTTCCGATACTAAAGATGCAGAAGTTAACTGAGCTATCATAAATCCTGAATCTAAACCGGGTCTACTAGCTAAAAAGGGTTTTAAGTTTCTATTTAGGGCTGGATTTAAAAGTTGTTCGGTACGCCGCTCGGAGATATTTGCTAGCTCCGAGACTGCTATGCTTAAAGTATCGGCAGCGATAGCAATTGGTTCACCATGAAAATTTCCTCCCGATATCACTCTGTCTTCATCTGGAAAAATAAGTGGATTGTCTGTTGTTGAATTTAATTCTGTTTCTAGTACATTTCTTACATAGGAAAGAGCTTCGCGAACAGCTCCATGTACTTGCGGTGAGCAGCGTAAACTATAGGGATCTTGAACATTATCACAAGAGATATGTGACATACGCAGAGGACTATTTTTAAGTATATTATATAAGTTAGCAGCAGACCTAATTTGTCCTTTGTAAGGTCTTAATTTATGAATAAGTGGATCGAAGGCATCTGGTGTTCCCAGAAGAGCATCGGTACTGGCTGCTGCGCATAAATCAGCCATTTTTGCTAAATGTTCTGCTTTCAACAGAGTTAAAGCAGCTATAGCTGTCATTACCTGTGTGCCATTATTTAAAGCCAAACCTTCTTTGGCTTTCAGTTTTACTGGTTCTATTCCTGCTTTTTTCATTGCAACGGTGCCATCCAAGATATCGCCTCTGTATTCTGCTTTGCCTTTTCCTAACAGCACTAAAGCTAAATGAGAAAGTGGAGTTAAATCTCCGCTGGCACCTACAGAACCCTTTTCTGGTATACAGGGGTGGATATTAGCATTAAGCATATCGATAAGGGTTTGTAAGGTATGTAACCTGATTCCGGAATACCCTTTTGCTAATACATTTATACGGAGTAACATAATTGCTCGGGTTTCTGCTGTGGTTAGATAACTGCCAACACCAGTAGCGTGACTTAAAATTAAATTTTCTTGTAATTCATCTATTTGTTCATTTGGAATTTTTATGGAAGCGAATTTGCCAAAGCCGGTGGTAAGACCATAAACTGTTCTACCTTCAGAAATTACTTTTTCTACATATTCGCGGCAGTATACAACTTTTTCCTTCGACTCTTCAGACAGTTCTACTTTTTCATTTTCGCAAGCTACTTTTTTTAATTGCTTCAATGTTAAGCTGTTACCATCTATCTGCATTTTAACTCCTCTAGAAATTATAACCTACCGTAAAAAGTGGATTCATATCATTATTTATTCTAACCTTCATATTCAGCTTTGGCTTTTGAGCGCTTATACGTAAAGAATTAATAATGCTAATTATATGGTTTGCCACTATGGCTCCACTAAAAATTTTGGCATAATCACTGTATTCAAGGCTTCTTTTTTGCAAAATTTTATAATCATGTTGATGAGCATCCGATTCCCATTTCCAAAAATGTGTTTCCATATATATATTTTCATCTATGAATTGTTGTCGTTTATCTGGATCTTCAATATTCTGAGCTTGTTGCAGTATCTGAGCATTATATCCGCCGCTTTCAAATCCATAGCTATCATAATTTTTTAAATCTGTCCAATATTGTTCCTGATAATCGTTTTTAGGATTAACGCCGGCGTAACGATAAGCATAGTTATGAGCGCTTTCTACTTTGAGATCTGATTCTTTGCTAAAATAAAGATGAGCAGACCAAAAAAGTATTTCGGATGCGATAAAAGCATATCCGGTATGATTTCCCATAGAAATTTCTCCCCAACCTGGAATTACAGCAGATTTTAGTACATTTATTTTACTAAATTGGGCTGCTAATGTACTCGAGAAAAAAAATAATATAAAAAAAATCAAAATTTTAGAATTGTATTTCATAACTAACCTGCAAACCATTTTTTCTAAGATTTGGTTCTATCTTAACATTATCTAATTTTTCTTTTATTTGCTTACTGGTTACCATAGCATCTATAGTAGAAACAATGCGATTCAATATTGTTGCTGCAATGGCAAAATTGGAATAAATTTCCAAATCTTGTTTATCTCGACGTAAATCTTTATATTTTTCCCAATCTCTAGAATTATCCCAATGCCAATCATTTTCTTCTGGTAGCAAATTGGTATTTAAATATTCTTCGTAAGCTTCTTGGTCTTCTAAACCTATTAGAAAATAGTTTCGTGCAGTTTGAATAATTTCGTTGTTATATTCTTCTCGACTAATGTAATTCTGTGCATTCTGATAAATTCTATCTGAACTGTTAGGGTTTAATCCTGCGCTTTGCTCTGCAATATGATGAAAAGAATCTATTTTCCATTTCTTTTCTGCATCTAGCCTAAAATAGGAAAGAATTATTGCTAAGTCCATACCTAAATAAATTCCGCCTTTGTTATAATTTTTCATATAAATATGTCCGCTTCCGGGAACAACCAGTGAAAATAGAACAGCTTTTCCAGTGGAAATTTCGGCAAAACCGGAAATTGTAATAGTTAGAAGTAGAAATATTAATAAAATCTTTTGCATAAATTAGAACCTTTGGGAAAAAACTAAACCAAGTGAAACTTGATTATCTACAAAAATAGGTGATACTTTCATTTTTAATTTATTTTGGGAAAAAGCTTCGAGATTATATTGTTTGGTTACTCGTAGAGCATCAAAGGCGCTAATAATGTGGTTGAACACTATTCCAAAATTCATCATTTTTGATTTATCGTAAAAATCTTCCGCTTCCCGCCTCATATCGATATATTCAGCACGCATTTGGCTATAAATACCATTTTTACTCTCATAAAGATGTTGGTTAGTTTCGTTGTAATAATCCGAGTCTGGATTTATCGGTTGGTTACCAGCCCATTTTTTAAATTCAGCGCTATCATCTTCCCATATCCAATCAGCATTTGTCCAATATCCTTGCTCACTTGTACAATAGATTTCAAACCAATCTTGCCAACCGAAAATATATTTGTTGTATTTACCGATATCTTCATAAAAATGTTGGGTATTTTCTTCGTCTAACCTAAAATGATTTTCGTAAAATGGGTTGTTGTTACTGGCAATTATCAAGTCTTCTTCAGCATGGTATTGGCGTTCTCTGTCGTAATAGGTGTCGGCAAACTCTTCATAGGATGCTTCTTTGTCTTCACCTTTTTGGTTATAGTGATACATACCGTACCACAGCGCTATTTCTATTAGGGGAAAAAGGTACGTTGTGAGGCTTTTATAATTAACATAGGCTTGTCCGGCACCAGGGAAAATAGAAGACATTAACATTGCTTTGCCTGCTGATTTTTGTTCATATTTTATCTCTATAATATCGTTAATAATTTCATCATCTTCGCTGTTTTGGGCGAATATTGGAACTACAACCAATATACTTATTAGTAAAAGTAGAGATTTTTTCATATCTATCTCCTATTTTATTATAGCGATGGGAACTTTTTTAGTTTCCCCGCGCGATTTTATTACTGCAAAATATACACCGCTGCTCAGCTTTTTCGTAGAAAAGCGTATATCACGAATATTACCAGGTGTTTTCTCGATATTTTCTGAATATATTTTATTTCCTGCTATGTCAAATATCTTTATATCAATATCTGCTTTAGCATTTTGCACTTTTAATCTAAACTCGCCATTTTTTGCTGGGTTAGGAAAAGCATAAGCCTTCATCTCTTTCTCTTCGATTATTGGAATATTGATAGCACCCTGAAATGATCCGTAAATATTATTTCTAAAACCTTCCCAAATTACTGGATCTTCAGCTACGAATTCTTTAAAAGATACATACAATGTA
Source organism: Candidatus Cloacimonadota bacterium (assembly GCA_034189845.1). Taxonomy (GTDB): domain Bacteria; phylum Cloacimonadota; class Cloacimonadia; order Cloacimonadales; family TCS61; genus JASUTE01. The sequence goes on from JAXHUB010000191.1 coordinate 6,333, forward strand.
TTATCACTGTCTTGATGAAAGTAATAGAAATATTTATTAGGTTTATCCCAATAGAATATGTGGTTTTTTGCATAATTACTGTTTCCAAAACTCATTTCGGGATGTATTTTCCCACTACTATCAAGTGCGATGACTCCGTTATTTTCTGTAGCGAAGAGTATTATGTTCGAATTATTATTCTTAATAATCTCAGGATATGATTCAGTTGCTATAATAGCATTTTCTAAATAAGCCGGGAACCCTTCTAATAGAGAACCATCAGGAGTTATAGCAAAAGCTCGGTTTCCAATCCCAAATCCTAAATAAATTTGTGAATTATTGGTTAAATTACTTAAAGATAGTTGGGAAGCCTGCTTACCCCAAGTGGTAGCAGTGAATATTTTTTCATATCCGTTTGCTGTTATCTTATAAACATTTGCATTTTCATCTTGTATGAAGATAGCCGAATTCTCTGTATGTAGAGTATCGATGTAGCTGATTGGCTCATATTTTTT
>JAXHUB010000192.1:0-4534 GCA_034189845.1 Candidatus Cloacimonadota bacterium
GGAATATAATAATAATGATTCTGCGAACCAAGTTTTTCCAAAAAATCGAAAAGTATATAAGTAGCGGTTATACCGTCGATGTCATCATGACCAAAAATTATAATTTTTTGCTTTTTTATTAACGCCTGTATAATTCTATCAGCTGCTTTTTCTAAGTCTTTCATGGCGGAAATAGGTGGAAGTGATTTAATATTTTCGGTAAAGAAAGTTTGGGGATATTGTCTGCTTTTATATATCTGTTTTAACAGCGGCAAGTTTTCATCTGCCAAGATGTTCCATTTAAAATTCATATGTTTTGTCCGGTTTAGGAATTTCACGCGGGGCTGTATTTTTATAACGTTTTTTAAAAATATCGAAGCCGATGATACCTACATGCAACATAATATTTTTATCGCGATAAAGATTTTCTGAAACCTTGCCCCTATCTACATATTTTATTGCCAGATCTATTTTTTTTCCGGGTGTTTTTAACTGTATAGATGTGCCAAAAGCAACTGATTTTTCCAAGATCTCTTCACCATTTGAACTTTTGAAAGGTAATTTACGCAGCGAACCGCCAGCCCGAAATGGAATTCTTTGGAACCAATTACCATAACCACTAAGAGGGTCGTAGGAAATACCAAATCCAAGTTGGTAGCTATTATTATAATATTCAGAAATGTTTTCCCAATTTTCCCAAATTAAATCACACGAGGTTTTGTATTTTTCAGAAATTTTATAGGTAAAGCTACCGGTAATGCGAGATGGTACTGTAAATAAAGTTTCATTTTTTTGGACATAATCTTCATAAGGTTCATGGTTGTATTTAAAGGAAAAATCGCCATCTAGTTTGGTCTCGGAAGAATAATTTAAACCAAAAGAAAAAGTTTCCCATTTTTTGCTGATACCAATGGTTATACCGGGATTTTTAAATTCTTTATCAGATTCAAATTTATTGTTATTAAGTTCCGATTCAAAAATTGTTTCCCAATAGGAAGTGCGATGTCCCAAATAGTAGTTTGCTGCTATTCCAAAATTAAGATATGGATTTTTGTAAGCATAAAAAATGTCTGCCCGATATATATTTGCACTTATTTTGCTAGTTTCTGTATAATCATATACATTTCCATAGTTATCTTCCCAATTTTTTGCGACAGTAGATTCTAAATTTCCGGAAATATAGGTATTGAAGCTAAAACCAAATTTATGTTTTGCCACGGGAAAGGCAAAGGTGAAATAAGGAAAATTAAGTCCGTCGTCTCGGAAACTATCATAGCCAGATTCATACCATTGGTAGCCAGCTGCTATAGCGGTGGAAAAAATAACTTTGTTGATATTGGTTGCTACGGAAGGATTTGTGTAGTTTGGGTTTATTCGGAATAGATCAGCGCTGCCGCTGCTTCCCATTCCAATACTGTATATATCGTAACCAAAATTTGCCAAAGGGAATCCTTGATAAGAGAATACAGAATTCGCTGAAAGTAGTGCTGTAAACACTATGAGTAGAATGATAGCTTTTAATTTCATTTTGGCTCCTCGTTTTTTATAAAATTACTTTATTCAAGATTAACAAAAAAAAATAAGAATATCTTGTTTGTCAATTTTATCCTTTTTTTATTAAGATTTCAGGATTTTTTTCTTGCCATATTTAGGTTCTTTATAAATGTGTCATTTCCTAATGAAATAAAGGTAAAGAGGTTCATAGAATGGCATCTACTTCCGATATAAGAAACGGAATGATAATAAAATATAAAAATGATCTTTACGAGATAATAGAGTTTTTGCATGTGAAGCCTGGCAAAGGTGCAGCATTTGTGCGTACAAAATTGAAAAACGTAACTAACGGAAAAGTGATAGAGAATAATTTTAGGACTAGTGAAAAGTTGGAAGAGGTACGTGTAGAAAAGCAAAAAAAAGAGTATCTTTACAATGATGGTAATTTCTATGTTTTTATGGATATAGATACCTACGAGCAGATACATGTACCAAAAGAACAAATAGGCGAGCTGGATAAATATTTGGTAGAAAATATGGAAGTAGCCATGAAACTTGATCCGGAAAGAAATATTCTAGGAATTGAGTTACCTGTAACAGTTGTACAAGAAATTGCCGAATGTGAACCGAATGTTAGAGGTAATACAGCTTCAGCTAGCGGAAAAAAAGCTGTTACCGACCGTGGACTTGATATTACGGTACCCTTTTTTATTGAAAGAGGAGATAAAATTAAGATTGACACCAGAACTGGTGAATATATAGAAAGAGTACAATAAACTTTAAAAAGGAGCAACAAAATGGCTAAATCAAGATCATTTGCGGCCAAATTGGCACATGAGATTAGTACTGAAGGTAAGGTTATATGCCCCAAATGCGATACAGAGATAAAAAAAATAAAATTGGTTAGAAACATAAAATCAAAATCTGGAAAATGGGCACCAAAGTACGAATTTGTAAGTATTTGTAAATGTAATGAAAAAGATATAATGTCTGGAAAAGTTTAAATAATTTCCCAAAATGCAAACCCTCCCCTTGAAATGCCCTCTTGTCAATTATAGATAGGAGGGTGTTTCATTTTTTAGGAAGGATTTTTTATGAAGAAATATACCTTTTTAATCCTATCGTTTATAACAGCCTATCTTTTCGCTGTTCCACCACACCCTCAAAAAACCACACAAATACCATCTTATCCAAAATATAATACTGAAATCTTTAAACAAAATCAAAAAGGCCGCAGCTCAAATCTGCCAGATAGTATTTTGGTTCTTAGGGTGCAGTTTCAAGATGTAAAATTTAAAATAGAACCATCTTTTCCCGATTCTTTTCCTCACGACAGGGCATATTTCGAACGGTTTATGTTCCACCTCTCAAGCTATCTACACGATGCCTCATACGAAAATTATATTCTTACCGAAGATAACTATTCTGTTATTGATACGGTTTTTACCCTTCCCGAAACGATGGAATATTACGGAGATGATAGTAACCAACTGGAACGAGTTAGCTTGATGTCAAAACAGACTATTGAGATGGCAGATGACATTATTGATTTTTCCAATTATGATTCATTTATTATCTTTCATGCTGGAGCGGGACAGGAAGCTGATATAAATTCAGCTAATCCGGAACAAATATACAGCACTTTTTTAACCAGAAAATCTCTACAGGAAGGCCTTGAACCAGAAAACGATAATTACCAAGGAATAATAACTTCGGATGGCAAATATGTGAAGGAAATTATAATATGTCCCGAAACTGAATGGCAACCAGATTTTGAAGAAGGAGATACCAATTATCAGCTTTTTGGTATATTAACCTACCTGTTTTGCAGGCAAATGGGGCTTCCCACTCTTTTTAACAATGTCGGAGCTGGAAACGGAATAGGCGATTTTGGAATTATGGGAACAGGCGCTTGGAACGCAAATGGGCATGTTCCACCACTGCCATGTGCATGGTCAAGATATTATATGGGCTGGGAAGAAGATAATATTGAAGAAATTAATTTTAGTGACAGTGACTTCGAAATTACTTTCCCGATGGCAAAAGACGACTTTACCCCTAAACTTTACAAGATCAATATTACAGAGGAAGAGTATTTTCTTTTGGAAAATAGGCAACAAAATCCAGACAATAGTACGCTGAATGGTTTTCCAAACTTTACATTCCAACTGGCAGAAGATCAAGATTATTATCCACCTCCAAACGACAACATCCCGCGGTTCAACTTTATGAAAAACACATATTTGGGGTGTGAATGGGACTTTTATTTACCGGGACCTGGTTTTGGAAGTGCTCCGGGGCCAGATGAAGAAATAGTGGACGGCTCGGGTTTGTTTATTTGGCATATTGATGAAGAAGTTATTGCCGAAAAATTCCAACCTGAAGAAGGAATAAATATTGTGAATTCAGTTGCAACTCACAAAGGTGTTGATTTAGAAGAAGCAGATGGAATTCAGCATATGGATGCTTTAATAAGTATAAAGAGCTGGGGATCTGCCTATGATTCTTTTAGAGCTGACAATAACGCTTATTTTGGAAAAGCTGTGGATCCCTTCACCGGCTATACTTCTCAACCAACGTCAAATAGTTATTATGGGAAAACCATTTTGGAAATATACAATATAAGTATTTCCGATTCCTTAATGACATTTTCGGTTAATTTTTATAATAGATTTAAAACCGAATATGTTGGCAGAAACATATTTCCTGCTTCTGTAGTAGATTTTGATGATGACGGCAGTAACGAGATATTTTATCCAATGCCCAACGGAGAGCTATATTTTTGGAAAGATGATGAAATTTATGAAAATTTCCAAATTTCTCCTTTGGCAGAATATTTTGCCTATGATGAGCAAAATAGAACTTTTTTATTACCAACATATGACGAGGATGCATCAATAAGCATTCTTTACACTTTATTTTTCGAAAATAATAATAGCTATATCGATGGCATTACTTTCAACAATAAAACCTGGGCAACAGCGCCAGTTGTTACAAACAATGATCTTCAGAGGGTTATTTTGGCACTGGATTCGGAAAATAATACCCAACTTGTTTCTTT
>JAXHUB010000193.1:0-2926 GCA_034189845.1 Candidatus Cloacimonadota bacterium
CTATTATTCGTTCGAAGCAGCGGCAGGGAAAAAAGTTAATTATGATTACCGATGAATACAAGGATTTCAACGAATTTGCCGATGAACTACTGGATGATGAACCTATCGTTAACATTTTGGAAAAGATCATAGAGTACTATTATGAATCGGAAACAGATAATGAAGAGGAAGAAGAAAAAGAAGTCATTAATTTAGATCTTCCCGAAAAAACTCTTTTCCTTTACAGTCGAGATCACATAACCGAGGAAGCAATTTGGAATTTATGGGTATTAGCCAGTATTGTTTGCAATTTTAAAAAAGGTTCAGGTGTTCTTCCAACTTCCCATTTTTCTAATTTAAAGGGATTGCAAAAGATGGGAATTCCCTCTGGTAAGGCTGCTATTTATGATTTTGTTATTCTGTATGGAGAGCTTCCTTGTGAAGAACAGAAAAAATTAATAGGTCGCAGTAAGTTCATACTTTCTATGCAAACTCATTTAGATGATCATGACCCCAGCCATATTTTGCTTCCTATCCCTTCCTATTTGGAACAAAACGGGGCAGCAATTGCCAATGATGGCCGAACAACGATTTTCAATAACGTTACCAAATCGGAAAAATCTGAACAAACTACCAAGTATTTGCTTCAAGCTGGTATTTTAAAAAAGAGTAATATAGATATGAAACAGTATTCCCAAAAAGCAGCTGAGTTGACAAAAAAATTATTTGCTAAACAAGCTTATAATAACGAGGAACTCAGAGAATTTCTGTACAATATAGAAGACGTAAAATTGGAACTTTTAAAGCAAAACAATGTTCAGAAGAAAAAACTTACCGATTATAAAAATCGGATAAAGTCGAGATAAAAACAATACCGCTCGGTTTTAAACGGGCGGTTTTTTTAGGAAATATTATGAAAAAATTACCATTTTACTTCTGCTTTTTTCCGCTTTTTTTTATGAGCAAAAGCCGAGCATAAGAATTTACAAGATTGCCATAAGTATTTCTCGGTAAATTGCTTCAATCGATGTTGGAACTTTTTGGTTGCAGATTCACTTTCAGAAGAGAATTCTTAGAAGATGATTCTTTTAGCCAGCACTTCTTTGTAACATTGGCAACAGCGCGAAGATGTAACACCACGCAATCTTTCTGTAGGATATTGGCAATTGGCCAAAGCTTATGTTAAAGAAAAAAAACCTGAAAGTGCTTTGAAAATAGCTCAGACATGTTTGGAAAAAAGTTTAGAAGAAGAACTGTCAGCCTTCTATTTGGATTATGCTTATGAAGTAATGGCTTGGGCTAACTTACTAAACAATAATACTATAAATAAAGCACTACAAAATCTGGACACAGCAACCAAATATTTGGCCAAAAATAACGATGCAATATCTACAAGCAGATTTACAGAAACTGGAAGCAAAATTAGCAAACTAAGCTACTACTCATCTGGCCCTAAAATACAATTCACTGGACACACTTCTTTGCAAGCTCCACAGTCAATGCATTCCTCAGCATTGATTACTCTTTTTTCATCTACTTCTGAAATACAACTAACTGGACATACTCCTTCGCAGGCACCGCAATTAATACATTCTTCTTTATTAATTAAATGAGCCGTATCCCCCTCCTTTTTTTTATTTTCAAAATACTATTTTTTTTGCGAACGAATAGTAATTTCTATATCTCCTCCACTGTGCCCTTTCAAATTATTGGTAAAAGCTATTATCATATCGCGCAAGGCATCATGAACAAAAGGCACCAAACCTATAGGCTTACCGCCTATTTTCAACGTAACTTGCATATCTTTGGTTTTCATCTTATCCTGTTTACATTCCATGCTATCACTTCCCAATCGAAATCATCAATATACCACCGAGTTTGGCAAGTTAATTCTTTACTAAAAATAGAATAAAATGTAATTATTAGAAAATATAGCGACTGCTACCTAATAAACAGATAACATCTAACTTGTTTTTCTAAAATAAATTACGATTGACATATCTGCTTAGCTTATTTTCTTGTCATACAAAATTTAGAAATGGAGTTTTAATGCAAATTTTAGCAAAAGTAAACGGAAAAGAAATAACCACAGAACATGTAGATCAATTTATTAAAAGTTTAGGACAGCGTGCTGCACAATTCGATAATGAAGCCGGTCGCAAACAGATTTTAGATGAGCTTATCAATCAAAATTTATTCTTAGTAGATGCACAAGACAGTGATTTGGAATCTACAGAAGAATTCCAAAAAGAAATGCAACGTATGAAAGATTTAGTGCTTACTCAAATGAATATCAACAAAACTTTATATTCTGTAGGTGTAATACCTAAAGAAGTAGAACAATATTTTGAAGAAAACAAAGACAAATATGGCTCTGCTGAATCAGCCGATACAAGCCATATCTTGGTGGATAGCCAAGAGAAAAGCCAAGAGATCTATGATATGCTGAAAAATGATGAGATTAATTTTGCTGAAGCAGCTCAAAAATATTCCAAATGCCCTTCCAAACAAAAGGGTGGTAAATTGGGAATGTATCCTCGTGGACAGATGGTTCCCGAATATGATGATGTTGTTTTTAATATGGAAATCGGTACAATCAGCGAACCAGTGAAAACTCAATTTGGTTATCACATCATAAAAGTCCACGACAAAAAAGATGCGGTTAAAGCCAAGTATGAAGACGTAAAAGAACGTGTTCATAAAGATCTGCTCTCTGCTAAACAGCGCCAGGTTTACACCAAGAAAGTAAATGAACTGAAAGAAAAATACGAAGTAGAGACTTTGTAGTACACATTTGATAGGAGGGTTTCTGTGAAACCCTCCAGACTGTTGACAAAGTCTCGAGAGATCGGGACTTTGTTTTTTTTGTAAGGTTAAAATGTTGTTTGACAAGAAGATATGATTGTTTTATTTATCTCTTTCCAAAGAGATAAATAAAACAATCATA
>JAXHUB010000194.1:0-7264 GCA_034189845.1 Candidatus Cloacimonadota bacterium
TTTTTCCAGTTACAACGATGGAGAATTAATTTTAAAATATATTGTGTATCATGTAGAGAAAAAAGGCAAAACAATGGTAGAAGCAATAAAACTAGCGATGAAAAACATTAAAGGTGCTTTTTCTACAGTGTTAAGTACAAAAGATGGCTTATATTGTTTCCGCGATGCTTATGGTATTCGTCCACTATCTATTGGGCAACTGAACAATGGAACAGTAGCAGTAGCATCCGAAACTTGTGCCCTGGATATTCTACAACCACAATCAATTAGAGAAGTTCAACCTGCTGAAATTGTTGAAATAACCAAACAAAACATTAACTCTAATAAATTGGAAGCTGACATGTACCGTGCTTCCCAAACCAACAAACACTGTATATTTGAACATATTTATTTTGCGCGTCCCGATAGCTACGAATTTGAAGAAAATGTGTATCAGGTTAGAAAAAAGATAGGTTCAATTTTAGCCAAAAATGATGACACAGAGCTTGATTTGGTGGTTCCTGTTCCAGATTCGGCCAATTTCATTGCACTTGGCCTAGCGAGAGAAAGAGGTATCCCATATGAAATGGGATTGATAAGGAATCATTATGTGGGTAGAACTTTTATAAAACCCGAGCAAACTATTCGTGATGAAAGTGTGAACCAAAAATTTAATCCACTTCCCAATATATTCACAAACAAAAAAGTAGCCTTAGTAGATGATTCTATAGTGCGCGGAACTACTCTAAAACAAATAGTAAAAATGGTTCGCAGGGCAGGTGCCAAGGAAATTCATTTGCGTATTGGTTCTCCGATGGTAAAATTTTCTTGCTATTATGGTATTGACACTCCCAATAGAGAGGAATTAATTGCTAATAATAAAACTTTGGAAATGATACGTTCTTATTTGGATGCTGATAGTATCCGTTATTTGAAAATAGAAGAACTGCAGCAAGCAGTAAAAAAACCAAGAAATTATTGCTATGCTTGCTTCGATGGAGATTACCCTGTAAAATGATAATTTTAGATTGGCAAAAATTAGCAAAAACTACAAAAAAAGCACAGAATAAAGGAAACAAAATAGTCTTCACAAACGGCTGTTTTGATATTATACATGCGGGACATATACAATATTTACAAGAAGCAAGAATGTTAGGAGATATTTTACTTGTTGCTGTAAATTCAGATAATTCAGTGAAACGTTTGAAAGGACCTGCAAGACCACTGGTACCCGAAATGCAGCGCTGCCAAGTTTTGAATGCCTTAAAAATGGTCGATCTGATTACAGTTTTCAACCAAAATACACCCTACGACCTTATAAAAAAAATTAGCCCAGATGTATTAGTTAAAGGTGGAGATTGGCAAGAAGAAAATATAGTAGGTGCAGATATCGTTTTAAAAAACGGAGGAAGAGTAGAAAGCCTCAGTTACAAAGCAGGTTTTTCAACTTCCCAAATTATTGAAAAGGTACTTAAAGCTTATGGAAAAAGAACAGATAACTGATGTAGCAATTGTAAAAAAAGTAGAAGGAGATTGGGTTTCTCTTGAAATCGAGCAAACAGACTCATGTAACTCATGCGCCATGCATGGTATATGCAATACGGGTGATAAAAAAATAATTCATAAAATAAAAACCAATATACAACTACAACAAGGGGACAAAGTAAGAATCTTTTTAGAACCAGGTTTGCGAGTTTTATCTTCGTTCCTTATCTTTATTTTCCCTATTCTAATAATGATAATTTTCTATTTAGCAAGTAAATTTATTATAGGACTTTCCGAAAATATTGCTATCCTTATTTCAATCATTAGTCTGCTATTCAGTGGATTAGCTATTTATATTTTAGATAAAAAAATGGCAAAAAAAATTAATTTTACAATTGTGGAGAAATTATGAAAATACATTTGCATGAAATGGTTTTCTATGGATATCATGGGGTACATGATGAGGAACGTAAACTTGGCCAGCGCTTTATAGTAAATTTTTCATTCGAAACAGAAGCTTCTCATGATACCCAAATTCGTAAATTGGAAGATACTGTAGATTACACAAAAGTTTTTGCTATTATTAAGAATATTTTGGAAAATGAGAAATTCAAATTATTGGAAAATTGCGCTAACACAATTTTAGATAGCGTAATGCAAGAATTTAGTGAAATAATATGGTCACAGGTAAGAATTAAAAAGCCTTCCGTAGCCATAAACGGCAGTTTAAATTCGGTAGAAGTGGAGATGGAAAGAAAACGTTAATGTTAGTGTATCTAGGGCTGGGCTCAAATTTGGGGAATCGTAAAGCAAATATTCTCAGTGCAATAAAAATGTTGAGAAATTCAGACAACATAACTATTTCAAAAACAAGTAAGATACGAGAAACTCTCCCTTATGGTAAAACAGATCAACCACAATTTCTGAATTGCATAACAGAAATTGACACCGATCTTATTCCTACAGATTTACTTAACCAAACACAAAAAATTGAAAATATTTTGGGGAGAGTAAGACACGAACATTGGGGACCACGCACTATTGATATAGATATTCTTTTTTATGAAGATAAAATTATTTTTACTTCCCAGCTTCAAGTTCCTCATCCGTACTTTTCTAAACGAGAATTTGTATTACAGCCTATGGTTGAGATTGCACCCAATTTTATCGATCCTATTTCAAAAAAAACAATAAAAAAAATATACAAGGAGTTTTTATGTCGAAATTAGCAGCAATTATTTTAGCAGCAGGTAAAGGTACTCGCATGAAATCAGATAGACCAAAGGTTGTTTTTGAGTTAGCTGGAAAACCAATGATAAATAGAGTAGTAAAAACTGCTCAAGAGTTAAAATGCGAACTTATAACCATTGTGGTTGGTTATAAAAAAGAGCAGGTGATTCAAGTAGTACCGAAAACAGAAAATATTCGCTTCGTAGAACAAAAAAAACAAAATGGTACTGGGCACGCTGTAATGGTAACAAAAGAAGAATTCAAAAATTTTAAAGGCAATCTTTTCATTCTTTGTGGAGATGTACCTCTTTTACGAACTCAAACTCTGCAAAATATGCTGCAAAAACATTTAAAAAGTAAAGCTTCCTGTACTGTCCTCACTGCGAAAATGGGTGACCCTATGCAATACGGTAGAATTGTGCGCAATTTGGATGGTTATGTGCAAAAAATAGTAGAATTTAAAGATGCAACCCAAAAAGAAAAAGAAATTAATGAGATAAATACTGGAATTTATTGTTTCGATTCTGAATCTTTATTCCAAACTCTAAACAAAATTGGAAATAATAATAATCAAAATGAGTATTATTTGACCGATATCTTAGAAATATTGAATCAACAAGGTAAAAAGGTTGCTTCTTACATTTTAGAAGATATGGTAGAAGCTTCTGGAGTTAATTCAAAACAGCAGTTAGCTGAATTGGAACAAAAATTCTACGAAAGGTTGGAAAATGAAAAATAAGGTGCTACATTCTCCCTGGAGATTGAAATATATACTTTCAAAAAAAGGAAAGGACTGTATTTTCTGTATTAACTCATCTACAAAAAACGACCAAAAACATCTAATAATTCATCGCAGCAAACATAGTTATGTCATAATGAATATGTATCCTTATAATAATGGTCATATAATGGCTATTCCCTATCGCCATGTAAACAGCCTTACCAAACTGAATAAAGAAGAGATAGATGACCTTTTTGAAACTGTACAAAAATGTGAAAAAGCGCTGCGGAATATTTACGAACCAGGCGGAATCAATATTGGTTTAAACTTAGGAAAAGCAGCTGGAGCAGGTATTGATGAGCATTTACACGTTCATATAGTACCCCGTTGGGAAGGTGATGTTAATTTCATGAATGTAATTGGTGGTATTAGAGTAGTACCAGAAAGTTTCGAAAGCGTTTATATAAAGCTTAAAGAACAATTTGACAATGACAAAAGCAAAAAATAATTTGTCTGCATGCAAAAAGGCATCTGTAGTGCCGTATTTGATTGTTTTGCTTATTTTAATCGGATTTTATTTTTATTTAGTTACAGGAACAGAAAAGCAAGAACCAGAAAAAAAAAAGATTAAATTTGAAGGCAGGGTAAAAGTTGCAGTTCTGAATGGCTGTGGCTATCCAGGAATTGCTAAAGAAGTAAAAGATTATTTGGTAGAAAATTATAATAGTAATATTGATGTTTTAGATTGGCGTAACGTAGATATGAACAGATTCATATATGAAAGATCTATACTGGTTGTAAAAAAAAGGGATAATGAAAAATTGGAATTTTTAAAAGAATTAACTGGAATTAATAGAAGAATTATTGCACTTAACTCAGAGGTAAATGAAGAATTTCAAATTATTTTGGGAAAAGATTTTCATACATATTTTAAATAAGGAGTTTTATGGAACATAAAGAATTTGTAAATAAAATAACTGCATGGATAGATGATAAAAAAGCTGAAGAAGTAATACATATTGATGTTTCTGGCAAATCGGATTACACTGATTCACTTATAATTTGTAGTGGAGTGGGAGCAGTACACTTAAAAGCTATAGCTGAACATGTTATAGAAAAATGCCGCGAACATGGCTTTAGAACGATTAATAAAGAAGGTTTAAACTCTCCCAGATGGATTCTTTTGGATTTGGGAGAGATAGTTATACATATTTTTGACAGAGAAACACGAGATTATTATAAAATAGAAGAACTATGGAACATTAAAAGAAAAGAACAGATGGATAAAAAATGAAGGATAAAATACGAAAAGATATTGTTAATTGTTTAAAAAAATTGAAATTGGATTTTAATGATAACTTTACTGTAGAGATTCCTAACAACCAGCAACATGGTGATTTTTCCACCAATGTAGCCCTGGTTAATGCCAAATTAAATAAAATGAAACCTCGAGAAATGGCTGAAGAAATGATTCAGGTGTTTAATAAAAAACGTCATTATAAAAAAGCAGAAGTAGCAGGCCCAGGGTTTCTTAACTTTTTTATGTCAAATAGCTTTTATCATAAATATTTAGTAAAAATACACAACGCCAAACAAGATTGGGGTAGTTCTAACTACGGCAAGAAAAGAAAAATTCTGATAGAATTCGTCAGCGCTAATCCCACTGGACCCTTGAACGTAGTAAGCGCTAGAGCAGCCGCCTATGGCGACACTCTTTTCAGGGTTATGAACTTCTTAGGTTTCGAGGCCTTTAGAGAATTTTATGTAAATGATGCAGGTAACCAGGTGGATATTTTGGCAGAATCAGTAGAACTACGCTATCGTGAATTACATGGCGATAAATTGGATGATTTCCCTCCAGAAGCCTACCATGGTGAATATATAAAAGAGCTGGCTGCAAAATTGAATGTAGCCGAAGGGTCTAAACTTCTTCATTATTCCGAAAAAGATAGACTTGAAAAAATGAAAAACTTCGCCCTAGAAGAACTTCATAAAATGCAGGTAGATAGTTTGCAAAAATTCGGAGTCGAGTTCGAAAATTGGATGAGTGAGAAAAAATTACGCCAAGAAGGAATACTGGAAGAAGCTCTTAGCTATTTGGCTGAAGCCAAATGTACTTATGAAAACGATGACGCAGTTTGGTTCTCTTCGAGTAAGTTTGGAGATGAGAAAGATAGAGTTTTAATAAAATGCGATGGGAATCCTACATATTTTGTGCCCGATATTGCTTACCATCTCACCAAATTTCAACGTGGTTTCGATACTATGATAGATGTGCTGGGACCTGACCACCATGGTTATGTTCCACGCTTAAAAGCAGCAATTCAAGCACTTAGCTTAGATGCCAATAAATTGGAAATTGTTTACTTACAACATGTAAACCTCTTTAGTGGCGGACAGCAAGTAAAGATGTCGAAAAGAGCGGGAAGAATTGTTACTATGGACGAAGTTATTGATGAAGTTGGTAAAGATGCAGCACGCTATTTCTTTATAGATCGTAAGCCAAGTTCACATTTGAATTTTGATTTGCAATTAGCAAAAAAACAAACTGCAGAAAACCCGGTTTACTATATTCAATATGCACATGCCCGTATTAGTAGCATCCGCAAAAAAGCCAAAAAATCTAAAATAAATCTAAAGAATTTTGACACAAAACTTCTAAAAAAACTTAATCTAAACGAAGAAATAGATTTAATAAAAAAGATGATTGAATTTCCCAATATTTTGATAGGTTTGGCAAACGCTCGCGAACCTCATAGGTTAGCAACATATACCCATGAATTAGCTGGCATGTTCCATAAATATTATGCTAAGCATCCTATCATAAACAGTGATGAACCTCAACTAAGTAGAGCTCGTTTGTACCTTATTCTTACTGTTCAAAATGTTTTAAGGATAGCCTTGAATTTAATGGGAATCAACGCCCCAGATAAAATGTAATCATGGTAGCTAAGATTATAGTTTTATCAGATTCTCATAAAAATCAGAAATTACTAAGAAAATCTATATGCAACGAGACCAGCCTTACTCATATCTTTCATTTAGGAGATAACTACGAAGATCTGGATGACAATATTGACCTTATTCAAAACAAGCAAATTATGAAAGTGCCTGGAATTTTTCACCCTGGATATATAAATAAAAAGCTACCGACAATTTTGAAAACTTCAATAGCAGATTGGAAATTTACACTATTACATAATTTGGAAGACTGGACTTTCGAATATTCAGACCTTGTGTTATTTGGACACATTCATAAACAACAATTTTTCCAAAAAGATGAGGTTAGTTTCCTAAACCCAGGTCATTTAAAAGGTGATAGGAGTCGTAGCCAACCCCCTGGTTATGCTGTTTTAGAAGTTAGCAATGACAAAATTGATATAAAATTAAAAAACATAAAAGGTAATGTTTTAACTAACCATCAGGTAAAGCGGAGGTAAGATGAATATTGAAGAAATCAATAATAAAGTAATGGAGAAGAGCGAGATAATCGAAAAAATCATCTCTGAGGTTAGCAAAGTAGTTGTTGGACAAGAATATATGATAAAGCGTTTATTAATAGGACTTTTGGCAGATGGACACATTTTACTTGAAGGAGTTCCTGGCTTAGCAAAAACTTTAGCTGTAAATACAGTAGCACAAACTGTAAAAGCTTCTTTCAAACGTATTCAATTTACTCCCGATCTACTACCAGCTGACCTAATTGGTACTTTGATCTATAATCAAAAAACTGCTGAGTTTACACCCAAAAAAGGTCCAATTTTCGCCAATTTTATTTTAGCAGACGAGATTAATCGTGCTCCAGCCAAAGTACAATCGGCACTTTTAGAATCTATGCAAGAGCGCCAG
>JAXHUB010000195.1:0-4876 GCA_034189845.1 Candidatus Cloacimonadota bacterium
TAAAATGGATGTATAAAGATTTTGATCCAAAGGAAAACAGTTTTGAGCTAGAAAAAAGAATTAGAAGAAATTGGGAAGAAAAAAACACTGCTTCTAAAAGTATAGAATTCCGTGAAGGAAATCCTCAGTTTGTATTTTTCGAAGGTCCACCCACTGCTAATGGCAAACCGGGCATTCATCATGTTATGGCAAGAACTATTAAAGATACTATTTGTCGATATAAAACCATGCGCGGGTTCCAGGTTAAAAGAAAAGCTGGTTGGGATACACATGGATTACCTGTAGAAATTGAAGTTGAAAAAGAGCTCGGGTTAAACGATAAATGTGAAATAGAAGCCTACGGTTTAGAAAAGTTTAACCAAAAATGTCGGGAATCGGTTTTTTCCTACGAAAAAGAATGGCGGGAAATGACCAAAATTATGGGTTATTGGATAGATTTGGATAATCCATATATTACTTTGAACAATAATTATATAGAAACCGTATGGTGGATATTAAATCAATTTTTTCAAAATGATTTGATCTATAAAGGACATAAAATAGTGCCTTATTGCCCAAGTTGTGGCACCCCACTTTCCAGTCATGAAGTTGCTCAGGGATATCAGGAAACCGAAGATCTCTCTGTGTTTGTAAAATTCAAAGCAAAAAATATTGCTAATACTTACTTTTTGGCCTGGACAACTACACCTTGGACACTTATATCTAATGTAGCTTTGGTTGTTAATCCTAAAGAAACTTATGTAAAGATAAAATTGAATGACGAATTTATTATCTTGGCAGAAAAACGTCTTTCTGTATTGGAAGATGCAAAATATAAAATTGTAGAAAAAATAATCGGTGAAAAATTAGAACATTTAGAGTATGAACAGCTTTTTCCTTTTGTTAAACCTACCAAGAAAGCTTTTTACATTGGTTTGGCAGACTATGTAAGCATGGAAGAAGGAACTGGTGTTGTGCACACAGCACCTGCTTTCGGGCAAGATGACTATGATCTTGGTAAAAAATACGACCTTCCTATTATTCAACCTGTCGACGAAGCAGGAAAGTTTACAGAAGAAATAACTGATTGGGCAGGAATATTTGTAAAAGAGGCAGATAAAGAGATAATTCGTAATCTTAAAGATAGAAAACTACTTTTCAAAAGAAAACAGATAATTCACAGCTATCCTTTCTGCTGGCGCTGTAAAAGCCCGCTAATCTATTTTGCACGTTCAAGTTGGTATATAAAAACCAGCCAATACAAAAAACAAATGTTGGAAAATAACAAAAAAATTAATTGGTATCCACCTTTTGTTGGCGAAAAACGTTTCGGAAGCTGGCTAGTTAATAATGTCGATTGGGCTATTTCTCGAGATAGATTTTGGGGAACTCCTCTTAATATTTGGGTTTGCGATAAATGCGGCGAAAGAGAAAGTGTTGGTTCTATTGCAGAACTTCAAAAAAAAGGGAGAATGAAAGATGACTCATCAGTTCCCAATGATATTGAACTACATAGACCTTATGTGGATGAAATCGAATTTACATGCCCCAAATGTGGTGCTAAAATGCATAGAACTCCAGAGGTCATAGATTGCTGGTTCGATAGTGGTTCAATGCCTTTTGCTCAATGGCACTATCCGTTCGAAAATAAAGAAGATTTTCATGAAAAACTATTTCCAGCCGATTTTATCGCTGAAGGTATCGACCAAACCAGAGGTTGGTTCTATTCTCTTCTGGCTATTTCCACTATGCTCACCGGAAAATCTTCTTACAAAAATGTACTTGTTAACGATTTAATTTTAGATAAAAAAGGACAAAAAATGAGTAAAAGTCGGGGTAACACCGTTGCTCCGATGCAGCTAATGTACAACTATGGAGCAGATTCTAACAGATGGTATTTACTAGCAGTGAGCCCTCCCTGGATTCCTACCAAATTTGACGAAAAAGGCGTTCAAGAAATTCAAAATAAATTTTTTGGAACTTTGAAAAATGTTTACTCTTTTTATATTACTTATGCCAATATCGATAGCTTCGATGCTTCCCAATACGAGATTTCAAATAAAAAAGAAGCTGAAATAGATCAATGGATAATCTCGCGTTTGCATAGCCTTATAAAAACAGTTACACAAAATATGGATAACTACGATATTACTCGCAGTGTTAGAGCTATGCAAAATTTTGTAATCGATGATCTTTCCAACTGGTATGTACGCCGTAGCCGCAGACGTTATTGGGCAATGGAGCTCACAGATGATAAAAAAGCTGCTTATTTAACTCTGTACCAAGTTCTAATTGCTGTAAGCAAACTAATGGCCCCAATAGCTCCCTATTTTTCTGAGGAGATATTTACTAATCTTACCCAAAAAGAAAGTGTACACATACAAGATTTTCCCAAGTGCGATGCAACTGTTATAAACAATAAGTTAGAAACAGAAATGCAAAATATTATCGATATAGTATCTTTGGGAAGAGCAGCTAGGAATAAATGCCAAATAAAAGTAAGGCAAACTTTGCAATCTCTTTTTGTTCCCAAACGATATAAAATAAATATTCATCGCATGGAACACCTAATAAAAGAAGAAATCAATGTAAAAAAGATAATATATGTAGAATCTGATACAGATTTTGTAAAATACGATGTTAAACCAAATTTCAAAGTGATGGGACCAAAATATGGCAAGCATATGAAAGCAATATCTGCAGCCTTAAAACAAATTGATGGAAGTAGTATTTTAAAGAGTATAAATTCTGGCAAAGAATACTACCTAGAAATTGAAGGTGGCACTTTTAAAATAACCGAAGAAGATATTCAAATTAATATCGAAGATTATGATGGGCTAGTTTTTGAAGCAGATAAAGAGAAATATGTAGCCTTAGATACTATGCTTACACCTCAACTTATAAAGGAAGGTTTAGCACGAGAAATTGTAAATAAAATACAGTTTACCAGAAAGGAAAAGAATTTTGATATAATGGACAGAATCGAGGTTGAATATTATGCTAATAAACAAATACAACAAGTATTCCGAGATTTTGAATATTATATAAAAGCAGAAACCCTAACAGACAAAATTACTATGTGTGAAAATTCTACTGATATGGAAAAATGGAATATCAATAGTATAGAAGTATTTTATAAAATAAAAAAGAAATAGGAGCGTAAATATGGCAAAGATTAAACCATTTAGAGGATTAAGGCCGGCTTCCGACAAAATTAAAGAAGTTGCCTCTCCCCCATATGATGTTCTTGATTCCCAAGAAGCACGTGAACAGGTAAAGAAAAAACCTTACAGTTTTTTGCATGTGGTGAAACCAGAAGTAGATTTGCCCGAAGACATTGATTTGTACGATGAAAAAGTTTATAAAAAGGGCAGAGAAAATTTGGAAAAAATAATCAAGGAAAAAATAATGATAAGGGATGACAAACCTTGTTATTATCTTTATAAATTGGTTATGGACAATGTAGAAGAAGTGGGTTTAGTAGCAGGAGCCTCTATAGAAGACTATGAAAATGATATTATAAAAAAACACGAACACACTCGTGCACAAAAAGAAGCAGATCGTATAAAACATGTTGATACTCTAAATGCAAATACTGGACCTGTATTTTTAACCTATAAGGCACGCCAAGATATGAATATGTTAACTGAAGAAATAATGCAACAAATTCCTCTCTACGATTTTACTGCAGATGACGATGTAAGGCATACATTCTGGAAAATTGAAGATGAAAACATGATTCAAAAAATAACTGATATTTTCAAAGATATTGATTATCTCTATGTGGCAGATGGTCATCACCGTTCAGCTTCTGGCACTAAAGTTGGACAACAGAGAAGAAAGAATAATCCTAATCATACTGGTGAAGAGGAATACAATTACTTTCTTTCTGTTATATTTCCTCATGACCAGCTTTATATTATGGATTACAACCGCGTGGTAAAAGATCTAAACGGTTTGAGTAAAGAAGAGTTCTTAGAAAAAGTCAAAGATAGTTTCCAAATTTCTATAATAGGAAAAAAACCTTACAAACCAGAGTCGAAGCACAATTTTGGTATGTATTTGGATGGAGAATGGTATAAACTAACAGCTAAAACCGGCAGTTATGATGAAACAGACCCTGTGGCTTCTTTAGATGTAGCAATATTACAGAATAATTTGCTTAGACCAATATTGGGGATAGAAGATCCCCGTAATGATGAAAGAATCGATTTTGTTGGCGGAATACGTGGACTTCAACATTTAGCAGACCGAGTAGATAAAGGCGAAGCTGTCGCATTTTCTATGTATCCTACCTCAATAGAAGAATTGATGAATATAGCAGACCATGGCAAAGTTATGCCTCCTAAATCAACCTGGTTCGAACCTAAATTACGATCTGGTGTGATTGTTCACCTTTTAGACTAAAAAAGGTAGGGCGGTCGAAAGGTCGCCCTTAAATTTTTATGAAAAAATTCTCAATTATTAGCTTAGGCTGTCCCAAAAATTTGGTGGATAGCGAAATATTTGCCGATATTGCCATAAAAGCTGGGTACAAATTTGTCGAAAACCCTTCAGATGCAGAATATATAATTATAAACACTTGCGGTTTTATAGAAGATGCCAAACAGGAATCCATAAACACAATTTTGGAAATTGCTGAATATAAGAAATCTTCAGAAAAAACAAAACTAATCGTAACAGGTTGTTTGGTAAAAAGATATATAGAAGACCTAAAAACGGCTATTCCTGAAGTAGATCATTATGTACAATTGAAAGATTTTAGAAGTTTTGCAGATATTTTAAATTCAGAGCAAACTACCAGTAGGTTCCAGTTAACCCCACCCCATTTTGCTTATCTTAGAATAAGCGATGGATGCAACAACGTTTGTAGTTATTGCGCTATCCCTTACATTCG
>JAXHUB010000196.1:0-2193 GCA_034189845.1 Candidatus Cloacimonadota bacterium
TTCTCGAGATCGCATTCCGCCTAAATCAAAAGCTGCTTTCTCGTAATCCCAAATAAGCGAATAATCTTTTTCTGACATACGAGAACCGGGTGTTCTATCGACATACAGCTGAAAGATAGGTTTCAAATCATCTTTCCATTCATTTTCGAAGACATCGAATTTCTCCCATTCACCGTTGTGTTTTACATATGCACCTTGTTCTGCCACCATATCGATTTCTACATCACGAAACCATTCTTGCATCTTTTGCCATTTTAGTTCGCTTAAAAGTACCACTTTGGTTTTCTTATATCTGCTTAATTTCCGCAAAATATTCTTTATTTCCGGGCTTGGCTTCAGTTTCGAGTGATCTTCATTATAAGGAAACAATGTATCATCATAATCTATTAATAGAAGCCTGTTAATAGCTTTATTAAAATCATTCAAAATTTTTTGCTGTCGGTTTTGATTTAAAATATTTGCATGTTTTTGCTGCTGTATCTCTTTCATTTTCATTAACTTTTGAAAGAAATCTTCTGCCCATCTTTTCACGTTATAACGTGCCAACCTATTACTCATTATAGTATTTCGCTCGATAATTTTTTCGGTGGGAAGAAAGATAGCTTCTTTTAAAGCTTTCACTATTTGATTAACATCGTTAGGATTTACCACTATGGTTTCGCCAAGCTCCTTAGCTGCTCCTGCCATTTCACTGAGAATAAGCAGACCAGCGTTATCGTTCCTGGAAGCTAAATACTCCTTTGCCATTAGGTTCATTCCATCTCTTAAAGGTGTTACTACGTAAATATCGGAAACATTATAAAGAGCTACCAAATTTTCGAAATCAAAAGATTTATGCAGATACCAAATTGGCATCCACCCCAGAACCCCATATTCACCGTTTATTCGACTCACCAATCTTTCTATTGTTTTTTTTAATTGGAAATACTGATCTACTTCTTCTCTGGAGGGAACAGTGACTACAATAAACTTTACCGAACCTCGTATTTTGGGATTTTCTTTTAAAAATTGTTCGTAAGCCTGCAGCCGCTGTACTATCCCTTTAGTATAGTCTAGTCTATCCATCGAAAGTATCACCTTTTGTGCTTTTATTTTATTTCTAAGGGTTTTAATATTTTTCTTTACTTTGGTTTTTTCTGCTGCAGCAGAAAACTTTTCAAAATCAATCCCCATAGGAAAAGAATCCACTTTTACTATGCGGTCATCAACATCGATTTTCCCTAAATTACTTTGGCAACCCAGAAGTCTTTGCACACTGCTTTGAAAATGTCTTAAGTAATCATAAGTATGAAAACCAATCAGATCTGATCCTAACAAACCATTCAATATTTTTTTTCTGGAAGGAAGCAATCTAAAAATTTCATAGGAAGGAAAGGGAATGTGATGAAAATAACCAATTCGTAAATTAGGAAATTGTTTTCGCAACATTCTAGGCAATAACATTAGATGATAATCGTGAACCCATACAATATCATCTTCTTCTACCATCTGGCTTATTTTGTTGGCAAACTTTTGGTTAACTTTCTGGTAATATTTCCAATATTTATCGTTACAAGTAACATATTGAGTAAAATAATGACATAGTGGCCAAATAGATTTGTTACTATAACCTAAATAATAATTTTGTATCTCTGTTCTAGTCAAAAAAACTGGCTCACAATTATACTTTTCTCGCAAAGTCTCGGTTATTTTATCGTGCTGTTTGCTTAATTTGTTGGAAACCTGTCCGGGCCAGCCCACCCAAATGGCATCGTATGATTTATAGAAAGATTTTAATCCCGTGGCTACTCCACCAGTACTCATATTGTATTTAAAACCATTTTTTGTTTTTGTTAGTTTCACCGGTAATCTATTCGAAACAATTATTAATCTTGCCACTTTCCCTCCATATTTTGCATAAATAGTAATAACCTTGAAATTCACATATATTTTACAAATTAAACCATTTTCCTAGAAAATCAAGCAAATATTTGCTTATAAGTAACAATAGAACTGCTTGTTAATACCTCGTCAAGCGATAATATTTTTTTCACCCAGAATCATAAAATTTGACATAATTTATAATTGTACAATTTTAGCATAAAAGAATTCGGAGGTTTTTATTATGATAGAAATAATTACAGTCCGTTCCCAACAAAGAGAAGAACTTATCAACATTACTCCACAAATTCTCCAGTTAGTTAAAGATAAAAA
>JAXHUB010000197.1:0-20093 GCA_034189845.1 Candidatus Cloacimonadota bacterium
TGGCTGGGGCGCACCAGCAGCGCCCCAGCCATAGCGAGAATTGCCTACATAACCCAAAAATCCTGCATCAATTTTTCTGACTAAACTTTCTCCAATTGCATTATAATCCATTGCAGCAGTCCAGCAACCTATGGAATAGAAGATTCCTCCCCATTCATTTTGGAGATTGGAAATATTGTTATGACTTATCTGTCCATTTTCTAAACTCAATGAAGTAAACCAGCCATGTCCTGTATGCTGCGCTAAGTTAAGATTATCATTGAGTAGCTGATAAGCAGCGTCCTCATTGTTATTTTCGCCATACAATAGTTCAATTTGGTAATTTTGCGGGAAAAATATCTCGTAGATAAACTGTTGGCAAATTTCGCTGCTGCATCCTGGCCACAACTGCATTGAAAATCCACCGGCTTTTTCGTATTGCTCTATTTCCCCTTGTTCATATTGTTTTAACTTTTCTATGTAATATTCTACTTGGGCACTATTTTCTGCAGGGATGCGAGACACATAAACCTCTGCCCAATAATCGGTTTCATCTTCATCCTCACCATAAATCCCGTTTCCATTTGCATCCCAGTTTCCATCTAAGCAACCATAATACATATCGCAGAGTAAATCGTTTTCATTATCTGCCAAACCGTAATCACAATCGAAAGCAAAGGCGATGCGACTGGGAATAATGGAAACGTCTGCACCAAGCGTAAGATGCGAAATTTGGTGTTCCTGGTACATTTCAATTATAAAATTACGTAGCTTTTCTTGTTCATCAACTCCAGAAGATAAACTCAAAATGTTTTCGTAAGTTTCTGTTATTACTGTAATCCCCTGTTTATTTCGCCATTCTGCTAAATCAGCATAAGCCGATGATAATGCTTGGGGAAATATGAGTAAATAGACGGGTTGTATATCATTTTTTGAATTTTTTAATCCGATTTCTTGTTTAATTCTACTTGTTGTGTAATTGTCGGTTGTAATTTTTCTATTTTTGCTATCACCCGTGACTAAATCATATTCTATCTTCACCTTAGATGGAACCTCAATTACCTGTTGCAATGGTAAGTATTTTATAGAGTAAAAACTGATTTGTCCTATTTTGCTACTTCCACAAAAACCATAGGAAACCTTAAAGAGTTTATTGTCTGGATAAACCCTTTTATGGTAGGCAACATCCGAAGGTAAAACAAATTCTGGTGCTGTTTTTTTTACTAAAGGCTGCATCTGCTGAATAGGAATAAGGGGATGGTCTAGGAAAATGGATTCTGATTGCAAAAAGGATATTTTTACATTTGCTATTTTTTTATTTACCGGTAGCTTCATAAATACCGAAGACAAAGGAATCATAGGAGAACCTACATCACCACTATGGCTAATCAAATTTTTTATTATAGAATAATTTCCAAATTTCCCTAATTTGGGTTTTTCTGGAAAACATTCTATAGTCTCTGCATACAAAATGTTCGAGATTAACCAAAATAATATAAAATATAGAAATCTTTTGCGCATACAATCACCACTAAAAAAATCGTGTAAAAAGACCTATTATAAAGGTTCCCAAAAAAAATACAACTATTATTACCGAAATTATTATTACTATGGAAGGATGTACCCAGCGGGCAATATTTTGCTTATTAATTATTGTTCCCCCCGTTTTTTCTTCCAGAGGCTCGGTCGTAAAATTCGATTTAAATGATTCGTAGCTTTCTTCATATTTTTCAACTTTTACCTGCCTAGTTGGCTCATTAATTTTCACAAAAATCCAATTTAGAATGCTATAAATACTAAGAGATAAAACAACTATCACCAATACCATAACCATTATTTTTGCATCTGCTAAGATCTCTTTTGTCCATTTCATAGTTAATAATGATACTTTTTGTTATTTATAATAGTATAGGCTCGATAAAGCTGTTCCAGAAAGATCAACCTAGCCATTTGGTGAGTGAAAGTAAGGTTGGAAAAACTCATTACCATATTGGCACGATTTAAAACTGTTCTTGCCAAGCCATACACGCCACCAACAACAAAAACTAAATTGTGATAATTTAATTTTTCTTTAAGTAATTTAGCAAATTGAACAGAGGTAAGTTGTTTTCCATGTTCATCCAAGGCTATTACATAATCGGAATCGTCGATCTCTTTGAAAATTGTTTCCGCCTCCTTTTTTTTTATTTGGATTATTCCCTTCTTTGCTGTTAATTTCTCGTCAGCTAGGATTTTTATTTTGAGATTCCCATAGAGGGAAATTCTTTTTAAATATTCTTGAATTCCCTTTTTTATGAAATCCTGTTTAGTTTTTCCAAGACACAGTAATTTTATACTCATTAAGCACTTATAATTCCTAAGGCAATGGAATAAAGTTTGGTATAGGCATCATCGGCTCTGGAAGTTATCAATATAGGCGCTTTAGCCCCCATAACTACATGGGCAGTCATAATATTGCCATAATATGTAAGAGCTTTGCCGAAAATATTTCCTGATTCGATATTGGGTACAATTAAGATATCGGCTTTCCCTGCAACTGGTGATTTTACTTTCTTAATTTTAGCCGCCTCTTCCGAAATAGCATTATCTAAAGCAAAAGGACCGTCGATAGTACAACCCTTTATCTGACCTCGTTCGTTCATTTTTGCTATAACAGCTGCATCCATAGTGCACGGCATTTTGGGATTAGGAACTTCTATAGCTCCTAAAAGCGCTACTTTAGGATTTTCATTTCCCAGTGAATGAGCTACATCAACAGCATTCTGTATTATTGCAATTTTTTCCTTTAGCTCAGGATATAAAACAATACCACCGTCTGTCATAAGTGTAAGTCGATCACGTGCTTCAAACACAAAAACGTCACTTAATATCCTGCCTGTTTGTAATCCATTATCCTTATCCAAAACTCCTTTCAAAAGCTGGGATGTACTAGTTTTCCCCTTTAAAATTATCTCCGCTCTTCCTTCTTTTACAGCCACCACGGCTTTCTGAACCATTTTTTCTGGTTCTGTTTCATGTTCCACACTAAATTCATCTTCCAATTCTGGGGCTTCCTCTTTAATACTATTCTTTATTACCTTAGAATCTCCTATCAGTAAAAAATCAGCAATATCCTCTTTTTTTGCATAAATAGCCGCCTGAATTGCAGCTGGTATATTGGCTC
The DNA here is from genome assembly GCA_034189845.1 of Candidatus Cloacimonadota bacterium. Lineage (GTDB taxonomy): Bacteria > Cloacimonadota > Cloacimonadia > Cloacimonadales > TCS61 > JASUTE01. The sequence continues at coordinate 3,143 of JAXHUB010000197.1, forward strand.
CGGGTATCACAACTTTCTTGGAAGTCATCTTTTTTACTTTTCCCAATAGCTCTTGAAAACTGCTTATCATAAATAATCTCCCATCTTTATTTTTGCTTATATGAAAATGCATACTGTATAAGGTCAAGTATTTTATTTTAATCTCCCTAATCCCCCAATGTTACGTTAGTTAAATAACTTGACATCATACTTTATATTATTTTTTTGGATTGAAAATAATATAAATAGGAGAATAGGGCTATTTTGGAAGAAAAAGAAAACAATGCGCAGCCACCAAAGATAAAGCAAATTTCCCATAAAAAATGGGTAATAATGCTCTCTATTATTGGAATACTGGCTGTACTTCTAACTGCATCGATCTGGTTTACTTGTCAGAATTGGAATAAAATCGAACAGGCCAATGCTCTTATTGAAGAAAACCAACTTTTAAAAGAAAAGTTTTCCGAATTTTCAGCAGAAATCGATTCTATAATGATAAAATTGGGAAAAATGGAGAAATGGGAAGACCGCATTCGCCAAGAGCATAACCTGAAAAAGATAAATAAGGAAATTCGGGAAATGGGTTTAGGTGGTTTACCTATTATAGACACCACCTTCAGCAATTCTGAAACCGCTTTCAACCTGAACTATAATTTGACATTAAACAAATTGAACCAGCTACAAAGCAAGGTTAATTTTAACTATGAAACACATACCCAAGTTTTAGAACAATTAGAGCTACAGGAATCCTTATATCGTAGTACACCGTCAATTTATCCTACTTATGGTAGAATTTCGGAAGGTTTTGGTTGGCGTACTCATCCAATTACTAAAAGTAGAAATTTTCATAATGGTTTAGACTTTGCCAATATATTGGGAACTCCTATATACGCCACAGCCGATGGTGTAATAACTGAAATTGGACGGAAGAAGTATTTTGGATTATACATAGAAATAAAGCATAAGTTTGGTTATACTACCAAATATGCTCATTTACACAAAATTTTGGTTGAACGAGAACAAACTGTAAAACGAGGTCAGATAATTGCTCAAATGGGAAATAGCGGCCGTTCTACCGGTGCTCATCTTCATTATGAAATTTTACGCTATAATAGACATCGTAATCCTTATAATTATCTGAATAAACAAAAAGAAGATATATTGGTGAAAAATAAATAGATATTAAAATGAAAGATATTAAATTTGAAGACTCATTAAAAAAATTAGAAGAGATCGTTGAAAAATTGGAAGATGGTGTAGAAGAACTGGACGAATTAGTTAATCTATTCGAACAAGGATCGGAACTGGTAGAATACTGTTACAAAAAATTAAGTGAATTTGAAAACAAGATAGAAATACTGAATCAAAAACAACAGGAAACTGAATCTGAAAGGGATGGTAATGAGTAATAAGAGAATGATATTGAAGAAAGATATAAAAGAAAAACGTGAACTAGTAAACATAGAAATAGACCGGTTTTTACCCCGCAAAGATGAATATCCCAAGCAAATTCACAAAGCTATAAGACATACTCTATTCGCAGGTGGTAAGCGATTACGCCCCTATCTGATGATAAATACTTATCTACTATTCAAAGATGACCTAAGCAAAATCTTGAAATTAGCCGGTGCTATCGAAATGCTTCATACCTACACCCTTATCCACGATGATCTTCCAGAAATAGACAACGATGACTACCGGCGAGGGAAAAAAGCATGTCATACTGTGTTTGGTTCCGATATTGCGCTATTGGCCGGAGATTCACTACTAATATACGCTTTTCAATTAATAGCAGACAGCGATATAGAAGAAAAAATAAAGCTGAAAGCGATTAAAGAACTTTCCAAAGAGATGGGTGACAATGGGCTGATAGCTGGACAAATGGTAGATATCACAAGCGAAGGAAAGAAGCCGTCACAAAAAACTTTAAGATATATTCACCATAACAAAACTGCTCGTTTAATAAACATGGCTATTCGTTTCGGTTGCTATATGGGTAAAGCTTCTACAGAAGATTTAGCTAGAATGAAAAAATTTGGTAACAAGATCGGCTTAGCCTTTCAAGTTGTTGATGATATCTTAGACGTAGAAGGCAACAAACAGACTTTAGGAAAAACTATAGGTAAAGATAAGAAAGTAGAGAAAATGACCTTCCCATCTGTTTACGGCTTGGAAAAATCCAAGCAAATGGCACAAAAATTAATAGATGAATCCAAGAAAATTTTGAATCATTACGGCGAAAAAGCTGAAATAATGAAAATGCTCTGCGATTTTATCTTAACTAGAAAATTTTAAAAAATTTATCTCATGCTTTCCGTAAATATAAAAAAACTCACTCCTGAAGCTAAGCTGCCTCAGAAAATGTCTGAACACGCTGCTGGTTACGATCTTTATTCTGCTAATAAACACCAGATCACAATTCTTCCCGGAGAAGTAAAATTAATCTCCACTGGACTTTCCATTAGTTTGCCTATCGGTTTTGAAGCACAAATAAGACCACGTAGTGGCTTAGCACTGAAAAAATCGATTGGGATTCTAAATTCTCCTGGTACTATCGATGCAGATTATAGAGGTGAAATAAAGATAATTATGTTCAACTTTGGCAAAACTGAATTTATTATAGAACCACAAACCAGAATTGCACAAATGGTCATAGCGCGCCACGAAAATATAAACTGGAAACTCACTCAAAAACTTGATGATACAACTCGTGGCAGCGGAGGATTTGGCCATACCCGCACATGAAAGATAAAGTTTTGCTGCCTTTTGGAAAAACTATTCTGCAATCTGGCAGCGGACAAGGAATATCAGAAGACACTTCTGCTTTAATTGAACAAATTCTAAATAATAATAATAATACAAATAAAGATGTATTGGAGTTAGGAAGTGGCAATGGTATCATCAGCATTATGCTAGCTTACTATAGACCAAATTGGAAAATAACGGGAATTGAGATCCAGCCTCATCTAGTAGAACTTTCCTTACAAAATTTACATACTTCAGAAGTTCAGGCTAATTTCCTGAAAGAAGATCTCTGCACCTATAAAAACAGTTCCAAATTCGATATAATAGTTTCAAATCCGCCTTTTTTTCCTTTACACAAAGTACGTATAAGCCCTAATAGAGAAAAGGCTATCGCTCGTAGTGAAGTAAAATGTAACCTTGAAGAGGTGTTAAAAAACTTACATCGTAATCTTCGAAAAGAAGGAAAAGCTTACCTGATATACCCTACCTTGCGCCAGAAAAAACTAGAAAAAATGTGTAAAATTGTTGACCTAAAAGTCATTGAAAGAATTTATATACAACAAATGAAGAAAATAATCTTTATATTAGAATGGAAATAAAAAATGCTTAAAATTGATAATCTGGAAATAAAAAGCAGAAAAAAAAGAGTTCTTATTGCACCCTATGCAATTTTTGAGTCTGGTATAAGCTATTTAGTATTGGGAAAGAACAACTCGGGCAAATCGCTTTTTTTAAAAGCGATCGCAGGGCAATATAAAGCTGTTTCCGGTGATATCAATTGGAAGGAAAAGAAAATATTCAGTTCCCGTTTTGCCTGCAGCAGTATTTTCCTGGAAAGAAACTGCCACCTTCTACCAGAAAAAACAGTTTGGGAAAATCTATGCCTGCCCTTTAGCAAAGTCACTTCTAGAATAAAAAACAAACTAACTGAATATTGTCATACTGCAGGTATTTCTTATAATATTGAAACTAAAGCTGGTCACCTTTCTTATTCCGATCAAAAATTTATCGAATTAATACGAACTGCTGTGCAAATTCCCAATATAATTCTTCTGGACGATGTTGATACTTACTTTGATGAGATAAACTATAATAAAGCTTTACATATACTGCAAAGCTGCCTTAAAAATAACTCCATACTAATTGCTACTTCCCGAAGTCTGCTGGAAAATTTCCATCATACTTTGCGTATTCAAAATAAGGAGCTGCTGTTTTTATGAAAAGATACGGATTTCTGCTGATGCTAATCGTGTTTGTTATTGTAAGCTTATGGAATTTTTCTCATTTGTATTACGAACAAAAAATAGGAGAATTGGAAGAAGAACTTAGCTCCTATTACGGCAATCTTTCTGTAATACCTATGGTAGTTTTTTCGGAAAAAGCAGCTGGTCTTAAAGCTCTGAAGCAAACAATAGAAGAAAAAAAATATATTAACTCTATTACTGTGGAAAACAGCTCTCAGGTTACCCAAAAATTAATTAAAAAATATAACTTGCAAGAAGCCGATCTTTTAAAAGATAAATTTGAATTACCAAATGTAATGACCATATTCTTTCACCCAGAACATTTTAATGAAGAAAACAAAAATATGTTAAACCGATTGATTTTGGCGATGGATGAAAATGCTGATATTAACTATAATGAGAATTTATGGCAGGAAATCCAAGAACAAACAACCTCTTTAAGCAATAAAATCAATTTCTACCGAAAAATAAATCTGCCGCTACATATAGTTATCAGTCTAGTTAGCATTTTTCTAATCACACTTTTTTGGGTACATTTTGAAAATAAAAATAACAACTATTGGACAATATTTCGTAAAGCAGGTGGAAATATAAAGATAAGAAGCTTAAAATTTTATAGTTTAGGTGTTATGCTAATTTTCTTACCAATAATCGTGAACATTCTTTTAAATTATTTTGCTATACAAAAAGGGGATGTGATTGATTTTATTGAACCCAGATGGTTTTGCCTGCAAGCAGGAACCATTTTGTTTAGCGGAATTCTAACCAGAAGTATTTTAGGAGAAAAATTCTAATGAAAAAATATATTCCCAATATTCTCACGATTATACGAATTTTATTAGTTCCCCTATTTATTTGGTTTGTATTCATTTCCACTACCCAAAACCATTATGTAATCGCTACTATTCTGTTCATTTTGGCCTGTATTAGCGATTATTTTGATGGGATGTTAGCCCGCCAATACCGTGTTATAAGCAATTTTGGTAAAATAATGGATCCCTTGGCAGATAAAATTTTGGTTATCTCTGCTCTGGCTGCTCTCACTTTTAAAATTGAATTTGTTAGTATTTGGGTACTGCTTATCATCGTAATTCGCGAGGTGGCTGTTTCAATTCTTCGTGCTTACTATTCCAAGAAAAAAATCTATATTGCCGCCAATATTTGGGGTAAATTAAAAACTGTATTCCAAATGGTTGGAATTATTACGGCTCTTACGTATTTTTCTTTCTTCCAAAGCTTTAGGCAAATTTTTGCTCCCCATCACAGCACAATTACCATAATTTTTAAAATTTTCTTTTGGATAGTAGGTATTATCACTATTATATCTGGTATCACTTACTTCAAAAAGAGAAATAACGATGCGTAAATTAATTGTATTGTTTTTGTTAACATTATTTTTACTAAGCTGCACCAACCGCAGCGAAGATACTTATAAACCAGATATTGGCAAGACTGACCCTCGAAAGCCCAGGGCTTGGGGACATAAACAAACCATTTATGTATTTGCCGATGATAATGTGTGGAAATATGCAAAACAACATCTGGAAGATAGCTTAGAACGGTATGTCTTTACCAATCGCAATGAAAAATATTTCACTTTGCAAAGAGCACCATATGAAAAGATAGAACAATTTCATAAATTCAATAACCTTATTTTCTTTTGTGATATGCAATCCAATAAACCTGTGTCTGTATTTGTGAAAGATAAAATGGGCAGCCAGGTAGAAAAAGATATCCAAGAAAATTCCGTAGGTATGTATCCTATTGAAAATTTGTGGGCAAACGATCAGTATGTACTTTTTTTAGTTGGAAATAACGAAGAAAATTTACTAAAATTCAATATCCTGCAATCAAATAAGATATTTGAACTTTTCCAAGAAAAATTGTACGATCGTATTGCCCGACAGATCTATAATTCCAAGGTATATCCGGAAAGTGAATTCAGAGAATTTCCCTGGCATCTTAAAATCCCAATAAATTATGTGCTTTACAAAAAAGATTTGCAAAATAATTTCATTTCTTATCTGGGAAGGTCTTTAAATCGTTCCGATAGATATGTTTCTGTTTATTATGAAAAAATGCCAGCAGATAGCTTAAATAGAAAATGGATTAGAAAAAAACGTGCCGAGCTGGCTTGGGAATATTACGATGAAGATAAATTCAGTAAAGATACGACCCAAATGAGCCTTTATAAACTGGGAAATCATAAAGGCTGGAAACTATGGGGCAGGTGGCAGAATGAAAAACACATGGTCGGTGGTGCGTTCCAAACTTTTGCTTTCTACCATGAACCCAGCAAAACAGCATACTTAATAGATAATTCAGTATATTATCCAGAAGGAGAAAAGTTGAAAGAATTGATCGAATTGGAAGTGATTAGCAGAACCATAAAAATAAAAAATAATAATTAGGAGTTTGCTATGAAAAAAATTTTATTTCTTTTAGGAATAATCTTGTTTATATCGCCTGTTTATTCTTATGAATTGAACGATCTTATCGATGCTCCTACAGCTGGTATATTGCAAAGGGGAGAATCTGAAATTTCTGCCAAGATCTATCGCGATAATGGTCTGGTATTGGGAACCAGAGTAGGGTTATTCCCACGCTTTATGTTCGGTGTTAGCTATGGAGCGGAGCATATAGTGGGAAACGAAAACCCACAATGGCATGATAGAGTAGAATTCAATGCAAAATTCCGCCTCATTGATGAAACTATTACCTACCCAGCTTTAGCAGTTGGCTACGATTCCCAAGGCCATGGCCGTCGACATGAAGAAGCTGATCGATATGATATTAAATCGAAAGGATTTTATTTAGTTGCTAGCAAAAATTATAACTTCATGGGAAATTTGGGATTTCATGGCGGAATTAATTACAGTTTTGAAGCTGATGACGATGATGACTTAAATGTTTTTTTAGGTGTAGATAAATCTGTTGGCGATGTTGTAAATGTTATGGCTGAATATGATTTTGCCTGGAATGATAATACTAACTGTGGTGAAATTTGTGAATTAGAAAAGATCGGTTATTTAAACCTAGCAGCCTCTATCCATTTTTCTGAAAATCTAATTTTAAAAACTGCTTTTTATGATGTTTTAGAAAATCGTTCCGATACAAACGGTGCCGATAGAACAATAATTCTTATATATAAAATGACCTTTTAGAAGATTATGAGTCTGAATAAATTGCAAATTCCAACAGCTTCTCTTCTTCTTGTCTTTTTTCTTAGTGGTTGTAGCTGGCTAAATAAATCTACTGTTTCGGAAGATAGAAATTCGTCAGAAAAAACCTACAACCTGCAGTCTTTAAATTTGTATTCATTAGCAGAAACAGCTATTTTAAATCGTAACTATCCTTTTGCTGTAGAGCTTTTAGAAAAAGCAGCCAAGAGCGACCAACAAGAGCTATATATAAAAGAACGTTTGATTCAAATTCTATTTTTTTTGGCTCAGGAAAACCAAGAATATCAAAAAAAACTCAGAACTCTAGGCGAAAAATATGTGAAAGACAATACTTATAATTCCAATATGATTTACACCTTAGCTCGCTTTTTTGCTACCCAAGAGGAAAATAATAAAGCTGACGAGTATTTTCGCAAAGCTATAGAAATGCAACCCGATCAGCAGAAATTGCTGGTGTATTACCTTTTTCAGAAAAAAACTAAACCTCACGCAGAAATTGAACTTTTGGAAAAAGCAGAAAAATTGCCTTGGGAAAATCCAGAGCTTGCCCTTCTTTTAGGTGAGTTATATTTTAAAATCGATGAAAAAAAAGGAATAGAAATACTGGAAAAAGCTCATGAAAAGTGGAATAATAGGGAAACTTTCGAAAAGTTAATCGTGTATTATAGTCGGCGTTTCCCTTCCCAAAAAATTATTAATCTTATCGAAGAAAGATTGGCAGCAGATGAAGAGGTATCATCTTCCTTACAGCAATACTTTATTGAATTGAATTTCCGTGAACAGAATTTCGAAAAAATTATTCAACACAAGAATATTTGCTATGAATTGAACAATCAGGAAGTTTTACGCTACCTTTTTTTTGCCGCTTCCAAATTGAATAATCACCAACTTGCAGCAGAAATAGGAGAATATATTGCCCAGAACAAAGATTTGGCAACCGAACAAAGAGATTCTTTCTATCAGTATGTAGCGCTGGAATATTTTCATCTGAAAAATTATAGTAAAACTGCCTATTTCCTGAATCAAATAAATGAACCTCACATAATAATTTACTTCTTCCATGAACGTATGTTAACCGCTACTGAAGATGAAGAGATTATAGCTATATTAAAAGAAATGGAAAAATATGAAACTAATAAAACAAACTTCGTGCTTGCCAATGTTTATGCCACTTTAGATAAAAAAAAACTTTCATTAGAATACTTAACAAAGGTAGATGATAATTTCATTGAAGAAAACAAACTATACTCCATAGCAGGCCTAACCTATCTTATAAATTCGGAAGATACAAAAAAAGCTTACGAACTATTTTCCCATGCAGAAGAAGTAAATGCTAACGAAGAAATTGCCCTCTACTTGCTCTCTCAGGATAAGCCAGAAAAGGCTTTCGGATTTATGAAAAAAGCTATGGAAGATACTCTGCAGGCCGTAAGTTATATATTCTTAGCAGATTATTACGAACAAAATGCTCAAACCGATTCCGCCTTGCATATACTGCAATCGGCTTCTAAAATATATCCTGAAAATGCCGACATTTTGAATTACTATGGCTATTTTATTGCCCAAAAGGAGTTAAGCCAGCTATACGATGAAGCAGAAAAGGTTTTGAAAAAAGCTTTACAGCTTGAACCCGAATCGCATTATATTTGGGATAGCTTAGCTTGGCTATATGTAAAACAAGAAAATTTTTCAGAAGCAAAAAAGACTTTCAAAAAAGTGCTGGAATTTGATTTTAACAGTAGCGAAGAAGCTTATCATCTGGGATATTTCTACTGGAAAATTGACAATTTAAAACAGGCAAAACAATTTTTACGAACTGCAATAAAATTAAATAATGATGACGATTATGTAAAAAAATCTGAAAAACTTTTAAAAAAAATTTTGGAAAAGGATGAAAAATGAAATTTGTTTGGAAACCACTTAATAAACTACTTTTAATTTTAGGAATAATATTAACTATAGTCGGCTATATCATTATGGGAACAGGTGATAAAATTGTCTCTCCGGTTATTTTGATAATAACTTATGTAGTTATATTTCCCGCTGCTATTATTTCAGGACTCCAAAAATCTCATAAATGAAATACCTGCAAGATGATTTCATTGCTTCTCTAGATAAGTTCAGTCTGCGAGCCAAACTTATTGTGGAAGGATTTATGATAGGTTTGCATCGCTCGCCTTATCATGGGTTTAGTGTGGAATTTTCTGACCATCGCCAATATAATCCCGGTGATTCTCTACGTAATTTGGATTGGAAGGTATTTGCCAAAACAAATCGTTACTATATAAAGCGATACGAAGAGGAAACCAACCTAAAATCTTACATTTTACTCGACCACAGCCGCTCGATGAGCTTTAGCTCGCAAAAGATAAACAAATTGGAATACGCCAAAGCTTTTGCCTCCGCACTTTCCTACCTGATGATAAACCAGCAGGATGCCGTTTCATTGCTTTCCTTCACAGATAAAACTACTAACTTTTTACCACCACGCGCCAATCGAAAATATCTGGATATCATCTTCCAAAATATCTACAATCTGGAAGCTTCCGACCAAACCAATACAGCCTCGGTTCTGCATTCCTTGGCTGAAAGAATCAAAAAACGCGGACTAATAATTCTTATTTCCGATTTAATAGATGAACCAGAAAAAATTATTAGTGGCTTGAAGCATTTTCGCCACGATAAACACGAAGTTATTATTTTTCACATCGAAGATATGCAAGAGTGTAATTTCGACTACAAACGCGAAACTGAGTTTATAGATGCAGAAACAGGTGAAAAGATAACGGTATCGCCCTGGCAAATTCGCAAAAAATATCGGCAAAAATATGCTGAAAACAGAGAATATATTAAAAACAAATGCTACGAGATGCGCATTGAATATAACTTAATTAACACCAATACACCCTTTAAAGATAATTTATTACAGTACATGATAAAGCGCGCTAAACTAATGTAATCATTGAATATTCAGCAGCGCAATACCCAGTACTACAAAACTAAATGCGATTTTTTCCTTTAAGCTGAATTGGATTTTCCAAACAAAACGATCAGCTAAAATACAAAAGAGCACAACTCCCGAAGCCATTAATGGAAAAGCGATAGCTGCCGAAACAGTTTCCAATGATTTTAAGAAAAATTTGGTGGTTAGCTGATTGGGAATACCCAGAGCTAAGCCATACAGCAGCGAAGGCCAGTGAATTTTCTTTTTTTGTACCAAAATCCACACAAAATTTATTAGAAATGCTGTTGTAAATAATATGAACACGAACATTCCCTTAGTAGGAAGCCCAAACTCATCGTAAATCTTCAAAGTGGTTTCGGTAGCACCAGTAACCACGAACAGCAGCACTATCCACCAGATGCTGTGAAAAAATTTGGTGTCTGCCATCGACATAAACGCCAGCATTACCATCCCAATTCCCACGTAATTTATGGTTCGTATGGAATCGTTGAAGAAAATAATAGCAGTAAATGTGGGAATAAGCAGAGCTATCCTCATCACGCTGGCACTAAGTGATACTCCGTTTATTTGAATATTGCGCTGATAGATAACCAGATTTACCAGGAAAAAGATACCCGCCAGCACGCCAATTCCTACATCAAAAGTACGCAAAGCTGACCAGGAAGTATCGTTGGAAGCTAAGCTAAACAGTGAAGCCAGAAAATAGTTGCCCAGAAATATCTGTAGGAATTGGGCGTTTTTATCTCTTTGGAACCAGAATAGCAGGTTACCAATAAGCGCTGAACACAAAATACTAAGCAATAAAAACAGCATTTACTTCCTCAATTCACCAGCCAGATGACTTTTTTGTGTTTCTTTTTGGCAATAACAGCGGGGAAGTCAAATGCTTTTTTGGGAGTTGCTAATTTCCTTCCCCACCCACACTACTCGCACAGGCACATTTTGCTGGCGGGCATAGTTCATGGTGTATTTCGTACCTTGGCAAACACCATCCCAAAATGCCAGCACCTTTTCGCTGTGATCCACTATCTGCCTGTCGCGAACATGCTTAGCTTCTGCTCCATTCTTGGCATAATCGGGTGGAAATTCCAGCAGTGGAATATTGTTTTGAATAGCGTAACGGCGCGCCAGGCTGTCGGTACCAGGCGCTGCTCCGCTAATTATTTTTGTTAAATTGTTCTCTTTTTCTATCTCAGAAGTCAGCAGCTGAAAATTGTTGAATTTTTTGCTGCCAATAACTGCCAGCTTCATCTATAAAAGCTCTGTTTTACCTTTTTTCTTCAAGTTTTCCACGATCTGTTTAACTTTTTCGGTATTGTTTTTATCTGCAATTAGCAGGGCATCTTCGGTTTCCACAACCACCAAATTTTCCACACCTATAAGTGCGACCATTTTTTTTGAATTCACGTAATTTTGGCGGCTATTGATAACTTCATTTTCGGTTTTTATCACATTTTCGTTTTCATCTTTTCCCGAGATTTCATAAACTGCATTCCAGCTGCCCACATCGCTCCAGCCGTAGTCTACAGGGATGACTACTGCTTCTTTCACCTTTTCCATAATGCCAATATCTACTGGAATTTTGGGTATTTTTTTATAAAGTTGGGAAATATCGGTCTCTTTGCCTTCTTGTTGCCATTTTTCCTCTATCTTCTGCATAGTTTGGTAAATCTGGGGCTGCAGTTTTTTGTAGGAATCCAGAATAGTCTTCATACTCCACATAAACATTCCGCTATTCCAATAATAATTAGCCGAAACCAGAAATTCATTGGCTTGGGAAAGATTGGGTTTTTCTGTAAATTTTTGTATAGACTTAGTATGGTCATTCAGCCAGCCACCAGCTTGAATATAGCCATAGCCTGTAGCGGGATAGGTGGGTTTTATACCAAAAGTAACCAGTTTACCTTGTTGGGCAGCTTTTTTGCCAAATTGTAGGCTCTTTTTAAACTTCTTTTCCTCTTTTATCAAATGATCTGCTGGCAGCACTACCATAACTTCGTCTTCTGAAACAATATCTTTTAGATAGAAGCTGCTGAGCGCAATACACGGTGCTGTGTTCATTCCAAATGGTTCTATGATGATTTTATTTTTGGGTAAATCAGGCAAATGCTTTTCGATAAGATTCACCTGGCTTTCAGCTGTAACAATAAACGTTTTTTCCAGTGGTACCAAGCCGTCTAAGCGATCTATTGTCATGTTTATCATCGCTTTATCCGAAAGGATGTTCAAAAATTGTTTGGGATTACTTTTTCGGCTAAGCGGCCAAAATCGAGAACCAACTCCTCCTGCCATAATTAAAGCTATCATTATTATTCCTTTCTATTATCAATTATATTAACATTTTCATCAAATTCGATTTGGAAAATATCAGGTTCTATTTCTTCATTATAAACTTCATTGAAAAAATCATACTTCACCCAATTTCCATTTTTATCTTCTATTTTTATCTCTTTCAACCAGTCATGTTTTATTGTGGCTGTTATAATTTTTTCTCGGTTATTTTTAAGCAATAGTTTATATCCATTTTCTTTAGGAACAAGTTCTTTTTCTGAATCCTGCCAATAATATTTTAAAATTTCTATGGGACGCAGTTTGGTATCTATTTTGTCGGATAATAACACTTGCTCCATCTGAGGATCGTACATTATCACCTTGGTGCTGTCAATTAGTAGTTTTTGTCCATCAGGTTGTTGATAGCTTAGAAGAAGATTATCGTTGTTGTAATACATCTTCCCTTTGGAGATCTTGCTTATATCAACTTCAGCCCAGTAATTTTCTTGAGAAAACTCCGCCTGGTAAGTTTCCACTTCGACATATCTATTTTTAAGTTGGGAAAACACTTCCTCCACTTGCAGTGCTGTAATATTTACTGTATACACTATTACAAAAATTAAAAAAAATCTATTCTTCATCATTTAAAAATCCATATATTTTCAAATCTTCTTCTGTTGCCAATACTTCCCTAGGCTTACTGCCTTTATGGGGACCAATTATGCCAGAACGTTCCAAAAGATCGATAAGTCTACCTGCTCTGGCATAACCTATGGAAAAATGGCGTTGCAACATGGAAACAGAAGCATTTCCTGCTTTCACAACATAACGTGCTGCTTCTGGAAAATAGTCATCATCATAATCCAGTGGGCTGAAATCATTTTCATCTTCTTCCAGAATCATGATCTCTTGTTCTGGTTTAGGTTGTGCTACCCAATAATCTACGATATTTTCAATTTCTATGTCGGAAATATAAGCACCGTGAATTCTTTCAACATCGCTACTGCCAGGTGGTAAAAATAGCATATCACCTTTACCCAATAATTTTTCAGCACCATTACTATCGATAATAACTCTTGAATCTATCTTGCTTCCTACCTTAAATGCTATGCGACATGGGAAATTAGTTTTTATTATTCCAGTAATAATATTGGAAGATGGCCTTTGCGTAGCCAAAATAAGATGAATCCCAATTGCCCGCGCCATTTGAGCCAAACGGGTTAGTGGCTTTTCCACATCCTTGCCTACAGTCATCATCAAATCAGCCATCTCATCGATAATTATAATAATAAATGGTAAAGTCTGCTCTGTAAACTTTTCCTCTGTTGCTTGCAGTTGTTCAATTTTTGAATTATAGTCCTTCAGGTTTCTAACTTTATACTTTTGTAGCAAGGTGTAGCGTCTTTCCATTTCACTTACCGACCAATTCAGCACTTTCATGGCATCTTCATTATCCGTAACAACATTCTCTATAAGGTGTGGAATACCTTCATAACCGGCCAGTTCAATTCTTTTGGGATCTATCATTATAAAGCGTACCTCTTCGGGAGTGGCACGCAGCAAGAAACTATTGATTATAGTATTTATACAAACACTTTTCCCCGAACCGGTTGCTCCAGCTATAAGTAGATGGGGCATAGCTGAAAGATCCGTTATAGTTGCCTCTCCGGAAATATCTTTTCCTAAAGCTATTGCTAAGGGTTCTTTACAATTCTGCATTTTTTCTGATAGCAACACATCTTTAAGATAAATTATAGTTCTACTATTGTTGGGAAGTTCTATTCCGACTAAATCTTTACCAGGAATAGGGGCTTGTACACGAATACTTTTTGCCTTTATAGCCAAAGCAAGATCATCTGCTAATGTACTTATTTTGCTCACTTTCACGGCTGGCGCTAATTTTAACTCATACTGAGTGATGATAGGACCAATATTTACATTCACAACTTCAACGTCTACATCAAACTCGGCTAATTTCTTTTCCAATTTTTGACTGGTTTTGTGAATATTTTTCTCGATTTTTTCTCTATCTTTTTCATTTGCTCTTTTGGAAATGAGAAATTCGTTTATATCTGGCAACACATAGGAAGTATTGGAATTGTTAACTTTCCGAGGGCTAGGTTTTGATACAATTTTCTTATCTGTACCTTTGTTTATCTGCGGTTCTTTTTCTTCAATAAAAACTTCTTCATCCCGTGGCTTATTTTCTTTTATATTGGGCTTATATTTCTCTTTTTTGTTTTTCTTGGCTTTTGGCTTGCTTTTTAATTTACTTTTTTTACTAAAAATCTTTTTGATTAGTTTTATGATTTGCACAAAAAGTGTGAATATAAAGAGTAATATCTTTTTTATTATATGTGGTTCAATTATAAATATAAATCCGGCCAGAAAAAGGGCTGCAGAAATTATGGCTGTACCTGTTGTATCAAAAAAATTGGTTAGAAAGGAAAGGCATCCTAGAGGAATTAAACCAGCAAATTGCGGTAATTCAGTTTGTAATGAAAAATAGAAAATTTCGCCCATAAGAACTACAACTATAGCAATTATGGCTTTCCAAAAGTATTTTCTATTTTTCCAAATATTGGCAAAGAATAGTATTAAAATAAGACCTGCCAGGAAAGCAACAGCTAGTGGTTGTCCCATTAATTTTAGCAGCCAGTAGGCAAAAAAAGCACCAAATATTCCAATAGGATTTTGAAGTTCAGGCACTTCTAGCTTAACTAGTTTTATAAGATTCAAACTCTCCTCTTGCAGTCTGTTATAATCATATTTTATAACTTCCTTGTTTTCGCAACTTGCAATAAGCAGAAGCAAGAAAATAAGGATAAGCACTATGCTTAAAATAATAGGAAAAATTCTTGTCTTTTTCATAACCTACCCACTTTTTTATACGCTGAATCTAATATTTAATATGTCTCCATCTTGTACAACATATTTTTTGCCTTCTAATCTAAGTTTACCCTTTTCTTTTATTGCTTTTTCACTGCCTAACTCTATTAGATCTTTGAAGTTGAAACATTCCGTCCGAATAAAACCGCGTGCCAGATCAGAATGAATTTTCCCTGCTGCAGTTACAGCGTCATCTCCTTCTTTAATAGTCCAGGCTCGTACCTCATCTTTTCCTACTGTGAAAAAACTAATTAAGCCCAGCATATTGTAAGCAAATTTTGTAAGCCTTTCGCGTGCTGAGCCTTTTATCCCCATATCTTCCATAAAGTCGGCTGCTTCAGAAGTATCCAGCTTACTTAGTTCCATCTCAAATCGACCAGCAAATTCGATAGTGCTATATTTTTGGTTTAAATTAGCTAAAATATCGTCGTTATTGCCAAAATTATCTTCATCGCTATTCAATATTATCATAAGCGGTTTCTGGGTTATAAATTGAAATCCGCGAATACTTTTTTCTTCTGACTCTGTTAACTCTAAATCTCGAATTGGGATTTCCTTTTCCAAATTTTCCACTACTTTAGTTAAGGCTTTTTTTTCCAATTTAGCTGCGCTATCTTGCACTCCACGCTTCAAATTTAAACTGATCTTTTCCAATCTTTTTTCTGCTATCATAAAATCAGAAAAAATTAACTCTGAATTTATTTTCGCTACATCGGCAGCAGGAGAAAGTTTACCTTGTGTTTGCGAAATAACTTCATCGGAAAAATTTCTAACCACTACAGCTACGGCATCGGAATTTTTAATTAAAGCCATAGAATTGGGTGGAAAGATATCGCCTTCACCTTTATCGCCTGTTAGTCCAACAAAATCCATAAACTCTATTGTGGCGTATATTGTTTTTTGAGGTTTATATATTTGGGAAAGTTTAGTCACACGTTCATCTTCTACTTCCACCATTCCCACATTGGGTTCATTGGCAGCATTGCTGTAGTTAGCTGTCTCTGCATCCAAGCCCGTTAAAGCATTAAAAATGGTGGTTTTACCAGAATTCTGCAGTCCTATAAGCCCTATTTTCATCTATTTCCCTCCGCTTGTCATAGCTTCTCGTTTCAAATTCTTTATTTCACTTTCAGTAAGCAATCGCCATGTTCCAGGTTGTATTTTCCCTAATCGAAGAGAACCAATTTGTGTACGTTTTAATCGCAATACTTTTGCATCCACCTGCTCCATCATCTTTCTTATCTGCCGTTTTCTTCCTTCATATATAGTAATTTTTATTTTCATCCCTTCTTTGTGTTTATTTTTAACGAACACTTTGGCTGGCATAGTTTTTTTTTTATCTATTTTCATGCCACTTCGTAGTTTTTGCAGTTCTTCTTCTGTAAGATGTTTATTAATATCAACACGATATGTTTTGGTTAACTTATGTCGTGGATGTATAATCTTTTGTGCAAAATCGCCATCATTGGTTAATAAAAGCAGGCCTTCCGAGCGATAATCTAATCTTCCAACAGCAAAAAGATGCATATCGAATTTTGGTAACAGGTCATATACTAATTTTCTGCCAAAATCATCATTATGACTTACCAAATATCCCGGAGGTTTATTTAGCATAATGTAAAAGTTTTCTTTGGGGTATGTTAGAACTCGATTTTCATATTCAACCTTATCAGAAG
>JAXHUB010000198.1:0-2720 GCA_034189845.1 Candidatus Cloacimonadota bacterium
AGCAGAACTAAATAGTAATTTTAATCTACATATTCCAGAAAAAAAGTATAGTAATTTATCTATTTTTCTACTTGATAAATTCAACCGAGTTCCAAATAAGAATGAGACCTATATCCACAACAATAAAGTAAAATTTACTATAAGAAATATTAAGTCACAGCGTATAAATTATGTAATAATGGAAATATTACCTCACTCAGATGAAAAAAATTAGCATAGTTTTTTTGATTTTGTTAACATTATTGCTTTTTTCTGAAGAAAAGATGGAATTATTGATTCGTTATTTAGGTATACCTGTAGTAAAAGTATTAATGCATACAACCGAAGATAGTGTTTGGGTGCATGCTAAATCGACAAAATTAGCTAGCATAGCTGCCAATATGGATAACATTTACACTATTAATTACCAAAATGATTTTATTCCAAAAAAATATAGAAAAAAAATTGATCAGAAAGATTATTCTGAGAATCGTATTACATACTATGATCGAGAAAATATGATAGCACGTAGAATCAGCAAAATTGATTCAGCAAAGAATACAACTTACAATATTACTGCCGATACAAGAGATTTTTTTTCCGCTCTATCCTTCTTACGTTTTACAAAAAAAAGCAGTGGAACAATTACTTTGGATGCCAATAGATTACTTTGGCAAGCTAATTATAAATCAATAAAAAAGGAAAACCTAAAAACCAGTTTAGGAAAAATTGATTGTAACAAATATGAAATTGAATTTGTAAAAGATACAAAAAAAAATAGGGAAAGAAGCGATATGCTAACCAATAATTTGGTTGATGAAGACAAGAAACTATATTTATGGATAACAGATGATTCAAGGGGTATACCAGTAAAGGCACAGTTCAAAATGAGTCCCTTCTCGGTCTACTGGTTTATAACTCAATATGAAAATCTATAAATATCTCTTTTACATCTGGTTAGCCGCAATTTTTGTAGTCACTTCCTTCCCAACCTCAGCTCTACCTAGTGATAAAATAATGGGAATAGATAAACTAGGCCATTTTGGGGTATACTTAATTTTAGCTTTTCTTATGCTGAAAAAAGATAATTCAATCCTTCGTAGGAAACACTATCTTTTAGCTTTAATAATTCCCGTTATAGACGAAGTTCACCAAATATTCATACCTGGCCGCTATTTCGATCTTTTCGATCTTATTGCCGATTTTCTGGGATTTACTGTTATATTTTTGCTATTAAGATTCTCGAATTCTTTTTAAAGAAATAATAACTTCGTAGCGCCAGGGCGGTTTTTCCCAAATTTCCTTCTCAAGAAATTCCTGGGGATTATCTAAAACTTCCTTCTCACTTACTTCGGTAAACGTTTTGTCTTTATTAATTACCCAAAAACGTTTTTCTTTTTTGCTAGTTTTTTTCGTAGCCATAATTTCTCCTACAATTTTATATTCAGGATGTTTTTGCACAAATCTTTCTAAAACCTCATATGTGATTGTTCTATAATACTCCTCGCAACGGTTTTTACAACTGGCTGCGCATACAATGAGGTCAGTAAACTGTTTTGTGCGTGGACAAATTATCAAATTTTGATTTTTTCTTTTTTCTACTCTCACGATTTTTTAAATTAGCTTATTTTCTTCTAAAATCTTTTGTAACTTAACTTTGTTAGCCTTGGAAATATAATAAAGGGGTAATCTTATTTCCCGTTCTATCATTTTCATCAAATAAAGGGCTTCTTTTACTGGAATAGGATTTGTTTCCAAGAACATAGCATAGTTTAAATCTAACAGTTTCAGATGTATTTCTAAAGCTTTTTTGAATTTATTTTTCAAAGCAAATTCAACTAAATTGTGTACCATTTGAGGCACAATATTAGCTGTTACAGAGATAGCCCCTTTGCCTCCACAACTCATTATAGGAAGATTCAAAGCATCTTCACCAGACATCACTGAAAAACCTTCTGGAGCATTTTTAACTATGCGCGAAATTTGGTTCAAATCTCCGCTGGCTTCTTTAATTCCTACTATATTTTTAAAATCTTTAGCCAAACGTAAAGTAGTATCAGCATTAATATTCACACCAGTTCTACCCGGTACGTTGTAAATTACAATTGGAATATCTGTATTGGTAGCAACTGCTTTAAAATAGTAGTACATTCCTTCTTGGGTAGGTTTGTTATAGTATGGAGTAATTACCAGAGCATAATCTGCTCCCCATTCAGCAGCATTTGTTGTAGCAGCAATGGTATGTGATAGGTTATTACTTCCTGTTCCTACCATCACCGGCACTTTTTTCTCTATTTTTTGAATACCAAAACGAACAAATCTCTCTTTTTCGTCACTAGCCAAAGAAGGAGATTCACCGGTAGTCCCGCACAGCAATATTCCATCAGTTTTATTCTTTATATGAAAATCGATCAGTTTTTCGTAGGAATTGTAATCGATTTCACCTTCTTTGAACGGGGTTACAAGAGCTACAAAAGAACCTTCTAACATAAATAACCTCCTATTTTTTTAGTATTTCCCAATTGTTCTGCCTTAAAGCTTCGTATAACACAATGCCCACACTGTTAGCTAAGTTTAACGACCTAATTTTATTCGACATTGGAATTTTTATTGTTTTTGTCCAATTATTTTCAAGAATTTCTTGGGGAATACCTCTCGATTCTGGGCCAAATATAAAGAAATCGCCATTTTTGTAATTTGTTTCTTTATAAATATTGAGAGATTTCGTTGTACAGAAATAA
>JAXHUB010000199.1:0-4069 GCA_034189845.1 Candidatus Cloacimonadota bacterium
TGGACATAGAGGCAATGCAATCAGAATATGATGATCTCATTAAAGATATGGAAACCACCACATCTGTAGGATTTACCGGAATGTCTGCTGACATAAGTGCTTTTTCATTTGAGGGGCTCAATAAAAAAAGAATCTGCACCTTATGGTACAGATTCTTTATGTTGTGGGTTATGTGGGATTTATTTCATTAAAAGCATTTTGTTGGTTAATCTTTTATTACCATTTTTTAGCATATAAAGATAAACTCCGCTGCTCATGGCATCTCCATTTTCGTCCTTTCCATCCCAGTAAATTACATGTTCTCCGGCTGATAGGTTTGAATTAATTAGAGTTTTTATTTTTTGTCCTTTCGAATTATAAATTGTTAACTCTACTTTACTATTTTGAGGAAGTGAGAATTCAATAGCAGTAGTAGGATTAAATGGATTGGGATAGTTTTGTGCCAACATGGTCGTGTTATTAGGAATATCTTCTGGCTCATTAGCCACATTAATAACTTCAAACCAGTCCAAGGCATCTTCCAAAAACATTTTACGATCTGCGTATTCATTAAGCTGAGAAAAGTCAAAGCTAAAAAAGAAAGCTTTGTATATTAAATTATCTATCCAGGTACCGCAAACACCATGATATAGATACGCTTGTCCGTTTATTGGTCCGTCCTCAAATACAAAAGCATTATGAGATGGTATTTTTGGATTTACAACTTCATCTTCATACCATGCAGGACAAGAATCTTTTTCGAATAAGCAATCTGGTGAATTGGCATACACATCATATTCTACTCCTGTCGATCCAATTGGTGAATTTTCCAGACTCATAATTGTTCCATATTCATAAGTATAACAATCAGGTCCTCCTAATCCATTTGTGCCTCCTCCGTATCCTGTTGCAACGTATGATGTCCTAAAATAAGCTGTAAGTAATTTCTTTCTGGGACTAGAATTTGGTTGTCCGTGTTGCGAAGAAGCAAAATTATCTGAGATGAAAATCACATTATTTGGTGCTTCTTCAGTACCAGCATCCATATAATTCATCAGCTCTTCGCTTAACAATTCCAATTCCGGTGAACCTGATCCGGAATTCGCGTAAATAATCATCGCTTGGTAGGTATGTGGTAATTCAAATTCGGAATATTCTTGCCAATCATATTTATCATAGGGAATACTAAGATCATCCAATACCTCTTCATAAAGAGGTAATTCTGTATTGTTATAATCCATGTTTCCGGCATATCCCAAAAGAATTGGAGTATCAGCATTTGGCAAGACTTGGAAGTGGAAAAATTCTTGTGGAGCTTCAGCAGGAAGTGTAGAACTGTTTCCAAATTCATCTTCAGCACTTATATAATACTGCACATTGGTTCCACTATCCAAATTATCTAAAATAAATGTGTAAACATTTGGTTCTGTAAATTCGCTATATGAAACTGTTTCCCAGTTAGTTCCCAAATTGTAATACAACTTAGCAGATTCAATTGAAGACATATCGGTAATCGTGGTAGTAAATTCAACACTAGAATTAAAAGTATTTCCGTGTTCTTCATGGGTAATATAGGGTGGTTGAGTATCTTCACCGATAGTGAATTTTATAGCTAAATTATCTTTTAAAATGTTTCCTAAAGGCTCTACTCCCAAATATGTGTTGTCTTCAACTATTTCCCGTAAATAGCATAAACCTATAGTTGCTGCTTCATTTTGGATAGCAACAGTTGCACTTTGCCCAAAATCATGCGGCACATTGCTATTTGATTGCCTAGTAGCTACTCCTTTGTATTGCATTATGATATCACCATTCTCGTGTAATATTATCTGGAAATTCAAACCATCTGTTTCATTATCTCCAGAAGCAAACCGAAGGTTGTGCCATTGAACAACGAAATAGCGGTTAGGTGTTTCGCCAAAAGATTGGTAATATACATCGCCAGTTCCTTCGATAGCTTCCAAATCATCCCAATATGCTGCTATAAGACCAGGTACGGCTTCGAAGCCCGGGATTGGATAAACATAATTAAACATAAAACCGTCAGTTCCCCATCCTCCTAAAGGATAGGGTTGATAAAATGTATTGTCTGCTAAAAGTATTTCACCATTTACATCGATATACAACGAATCGTACTCTATTCCATAGAAATTGAAAGGAAATCCTATTTCGATTGGTTCAGAAAAATTATCGTCACCATAGAATTGATCAACCCCTTCCATTATCGCTGAACTACCAGTATCACTTATTTCGATCCAAGAAAATTCTGGCCCTTCTTCAGCATTATTGTTAATCCACTGGTAACCAAAATCATCTGGTCCCCCATAGGCAAAATGCTCTGCTGCAGTAATCTCAGAAAATATACTATTATTGTTTTCCACATCATCTTCTAAAAGATGGTAAATTTCTATCTCATAATCACCGGTTAATGTAGGTAGCCAAGTTGGGAATTGCAGTTCGGCGATTTCATCTATATCTAAATTATTTTGAAATTCTATCTCCTCTTCATAAACAAAGCTCTGATTTTCATCTACTATTTGGCATTTTACTAAGAAATTTTCTTCGATAGGAAGGTCTCCCACATTTTTAATTATTGCTGAGATGGGATTCTCAAAATTTAATAGAGCAACTAAATTGGGTGCACTAATCTCTTCAATACAAAGATCTGTATATTGAATTGGTTCAACAACCACTTCTACATCATCAGTAACAACTTCTTTTCCAGCACCGTCATCAAGGCTAAAGGTAAGAATTTCCGAACCAAACCAGTCATTACAACTAAATGTAACTATGAAATCTACAATAGAAACTTCTATATTCTCATTCCCTGCGACCGATAGTGTTGCAATTTCTGGATCAGCTACTGTTATAAATTCTTCAAAGTCTACTACCAATTCTTCACCTTGCGTAAAATTAAATTGCTCTGGTAATTCTAATTCGGTTTCTATACCAGTTTGCTGCCCAATCTTAACATCATCAATTAAAATTCCGTAGGTATCACATTCCCAATAAAAAGCTAAAAAAATCTCTTGCCCAGCATACTCATCCAAAGAGACCATATATTCGGAGTATTCGGATTCCATTCCTTCAATATACAAAATTGAATCATCGAAATCTTCTATTGCATTTGTTGATGTAGAAACCATTATTTCTAAATTTTCTGTTCCATACCATGATCTGGTGAAAAATTTCAACGAATCACAGCTATTAACTGTTAGTGCTGGTGTTATTAGCCAGTCTTCATTTTCATTTGGCAAATAGTTATCTACAAAAGCTGCATAATTGCCGCTGTGTGCGTAATCTGCATTTTCATATACTTGCCACATATGACCGTCTTCATCGGCATCATAAACATTCCAATTAGCTGGAAATTCACCTGTTTCAAAACTTGTGTCTACAAGCCAATCTGCAAAAATTGGCGCAATACAAAGCAATAAGCTAAGTACTATAATAATTCTCTTCATCTTCTTCTCCTTTTTATGTTATTTGTGGGTTTTCTAACTCAACATGCCATTCGATATTACCTTTAACTTCTCCTCCAAGAGATTCATTTTCACCCCAATAGATTGTCATCAATCCCTTGGATTTATTGCGATATGATCTATCTATGTTTTCCAAATGCATGTTATAATTGGTTCCTAAACAAATTAATGCTATTTCGCCACTATCCTCTCCACCCTCTTCGATAGCTTTTCTTATAAGCTGTGAATTTTCTGTAGCAGTATAAGATACAATTTTATTATTCTCAATGGTTATTAGCGGATTAATAACCTTTTTACCATAGATATAACCAACTTCTGCCCCAATGGTTCCTGAAAATGAATTCTGCTTTGGTATTATTAAAATCTCTCCTCCTGGAATATTAATTACAGGAGACTGAAAAGTGTTATCTACAAAAGAACCATATTCGCATAATATTTTTTCGATGCTAAAATGAAAGTATGATTCTTTGGTTGAAACCTCGATATTTTTATATTTCAACAAGGTTTGTGCAAGTTCAAAAGTACTTTCATAAAGCTTTTTATAATCGACATCAATGGCTTTCCAAAAATTGATCTCAGAGCGAATATTGTTTTCTGATAAGGTGTCT
>JAXHUB010000002.1:0-3145 GCA_034189845.1 Candidatus Cloacimonadota bacterium
GGATTATTCCAAAATACAAAAAGGTGAAAAAATCTACGATATCTCCAATTTGGTTGTTAAATTAAATCACTTAGCAGCAGAAATGCAAACATTTATGAATAAATTTCAAGAAAACAAGAATCTATTACCACAAATAAAAAGAATTGTAAATAGCTCAGAAAAATTTATAAATGATTTACAGCAGACTTTTTCCAATAACAAAAGTGAAATCAATAACTCCATAAATAATCTCTCTACCCTTATAGAAGAAATGAATAGTTTTCTTAAAGAAAATAAAACAAAACTTAGCTCTGGAATTGACAAAACAGATGCTACCTTGACCAATCTGGACAATGCTATTGTAAAATTTGACCAACTCTCTACTAATTTGAATAATTTAGTGCAAGAAACAAAGACTGGCCAAGGCAGTTTAGGAAAAATAGTTGCTGAAGAAGAATTATATAATAGCATTTTAGAAGCTACCGTTACACTTGATTCATTGCTAAAAGACATAAAGGAAAATCCGGGACGCTACTTTAAAATAAAGGTATTCTAATGAAAAAAATATCAGTTTTTATAAATTCTCTACTTTTAATAACCTCATTATGGGGATTTGGTAAGAACAAAGTGCAAAGCAACACTTTAAATTGGGATCACATCGCCACTATGCATTTTGATATCTATTTTCCCAGAGGGAACGATGAATTTGGCAAATATGTAGCACTTTCTGCAGAAGAAGCCTATTATTATCTTAAAGCAGATTTCAAAACTCCTATCAGCAATAGAATTCCAATAATTTTCTACAAATCGCAAAAAGAATTTGGCACTACCAATATTATTCAACCCGTTTTAACAGAAGGGGTTGGTGGTTTTACCGAAAGCCTACACAACAGAGTAGTAATGCCTTTTAATGGTAGTTATAGGAAAATGGAACAAACCTTGATCCACGAATTGACTCATGCGTATGTGAATGAATTAAGTGGCTCCGCTTTTTCTATGTTTCAAAGCAGCAGCTTACCTTTTTGGTTCAGTGAAGGATTACCGGAATTTGAATCTGTCGGCAATGAAGATACCTATAACAATATGTTCATCATCGATTTGGTGTTGAATCAAAGATTGCCCGACCTACAAAACATCGGTGGCTATTACGCCTATAGAATGGGCGAATCTTTTATCACTTACATAGCTCAAGAATACGATCGAGATACTGTAATGGAATTATTTTATGCTTTGCGCTTCACACGCTCTTATGACGCTTCTTTCAAAAAAGTATTTGGATTGGAAGCAGAAAAAGTGCAAAGAAATTGGAAAAATCATCTGAAAAAAGAATATTTCCCGTTAATAACAAAATTTGAACTCCCCTATGAAAAATTTTCACAAAAAACTTTCCATGAAAAAGATGGTTCATCCTATAACTACGCTCCAGTATTTGTTCCAAATAGAGAAGAATTTTTATATTTTTCCGACAAAAAATTACGCAACAGTATTTGGAAAAAATCGTTGTTGAATCCACAAAAAAAATCCGAGCTTATAGTAGAAGGCGAATCTACTGGTAAATTTGAAGAATTTCATTTCCAAAGAAATAATATTAGTTGGCTACCAGACGGTGAAAATTTTGCTTTTATTGCTAAAACCGCAGTTGGTGATAAAATTTACGTTTATAACCTTAAAAATAAAGAGATAATTACCGAATATTACCTGCCAGAGTTCGATGCTATATATGAAATAGATTTCTCTTCAGACGGAGAAAAAATAGTCTTTTCTGGACAAAAGGATTTAGCTTCCGATATTTTTATTTATAATATAAAAACTGAAGAAATTGAACAAATAACCAACGATAAATATGCTGACCAACAACCTGTATGGTCTGAAGACGATTCGAAAATCGTTTTTGCCTCGGAAAGAAATGCCAACCGCATCACATCGCGCGAGCATATTTTCGGAACTCTTAGTTATGATATTTATTACTACGATCTTAAACAAAAAAGCTTCTTTGAAGTTACACACGATTCCTACGACAATACAAATCCTATTTGGAGTGAAAAGTCTGATGAAATCATTTTCATTAGCGAAAAAAAATACAGCTCCAATTTTGAGATTATCAATATAATCAATGGTGAAAGAGCTGAAATTACAAATATTATTGGTGGTGTTTTTACAGGAAATTTGAATCAGAAAGGAGACAAGCTCATTTTCTCGGCATTTCACAATAGTGCTTGGGATATCTATGTGGAACACCTTCACCTTGATAACATCTCTTTTCGCGAATACCGAAAACCTCAGCAAGTTGAATTTAAAAACGACCTTTTTGAAAAATTCGACGTTTACCGCTACCAATATTATGGAAAAAGAAAACGTGAATTTAAATCTATCGACAAAGATTTCAGAAAATTCCACGACTTAAATGAATTGATGAAACTGGATAGTCTATATCAAGCTCATAATAGAAAAATTGATGAAAAACCTTCTGAGCCTAAACCTCCAGAAATTGAACCGTATAAAACAAAATTTCTCTTGGATAACTTCTGGGGTGGTATGTCATATTCTCCTTCTTTAGGAACTTATGCCTATTTTCAGTTTGCCCTTAGTGACCTTATGAAGAACAATTCTATGAACGCTATTCTGGGCATTTCAGGCAATATTGCTAATTCTAACTTTATTTACCAATACTTCTACTTAGCAAAAAGGATAGACTATGGTTTTGGTGCATTTTATTTAAATGATGATTATATTTATAGAATAGAATATACTAATTATAACGATTATGATTATTACCGAAAAAGAGTAAGAGAATATGGAATTTACAGTATTTTACGTTATCCATTCAATAAATTTTGGCGTATTGATTTAGAAAATTATTTTAGGGAAAACGAGATCAGGCGAGACTGGTGGGATGAGAGTAATGGAGAATGGATGGAAGAATATTTACCGAATTTTTTAAGTAATCTGCCTACTTATCATGATTATTTCAGCTATACCCCTCAAATAAGCCTATCTCACGATAACGTGATATTTGGTTCCACTGGCCCCATAGATGGTTGGCGAGGTAGACTGCTGTTTAGTAAAACTTTTTCCAATGAAAAACCTAGTTCTCTTTTCTATTCTGATATTAGATCATACCACTTTTTTGCTAAACGATACTCTTTTGCAGCTCGAATTTTTGGTG
>JAXHUB010000020.1:0-8582 GCA_034189845.1 Candidatus Cloacimonadota bacterium
ATTAAATTTATTATAATTAGAGCTATGAAATATTATAATATTTATTAAACAATAAACATTATATGCAAACATTATAACCTCCAATGACAATTAGAAGATACAATTAGAATATGTCAATAACATAATAACAATTATGACATAAAAAATATTTTACAAAATTTATTTTCTATACCAGATAGTTAATTTATTAATTAAATTAGTGAAACTAATTTTGTCTTGTCCTAATATGGGTTGTCACCTATGGAGGAATAATGAGAAGAAACAGCGATTATTTTGGTAAAGAAAAAACATTATATTGAAGCATTCTTACGTAGGCATACGACGAAATATCTGGGCTTTTTTTCTTAAATTTAGTTCCCACCTCGCTGCGCTCATCGGGTAAACCCTTCCTTGCTCGAGTTAGGAGAGTCTCATAGAATGAAAGCAGTGTAAAGACTGTCATGTTAGTACCACTGTATATTGTCATCAGAGTTATATAAAAAAAGACGGAGAATACTTCTCCGCCTTTTATGAAATCCTGAAAGCCTATTTCATTAATATCATCTTTCTGGTAGAAGTATAGGTTGGAGTATTCATACGATAAAAATAAACACCGCTAGAAACTTGTTGGTTGTTATCATCGCGACCATTCCAAACAAGATTGTAACTATTGGCTTCCAAATTGCTATTTACCAGTGTTTTAATTTTTTGCCCTTTGATATTGTAGATTTCCAACTTTACATGACCAGCTTCTTTTATACTAAAGTTTATTGTAGTTTCAGGATTGAATGGATTCGGGTAGTTTTCTTCTAGTTTAGTTATCATAGGTAGATTTGGTTGGTTGCTGGTTTGAACTAAATTTAGGGTTACCGGTACTATTGTATCGGAAGTATTGGTGCTTATTAGAATTTCACAATTATAAGTTCCAGGTTCCATTTCAGCTGTATCAAAATTAACCGTTATCTCATCTGTTTCATTGCTATTTAAAGAACCTTCCATCGGATCAAGTGTAATCCATGTTATGGGATCTCCTACCGATTGAATTGTGATTTCGCCTTCTATTTCATGTGGTGGACTTCCGTATTCGTCGCCTTTTAAAGTGTAGGGAATCACAATATCACCTTCGAAGCCCAGATCTATGGAAACTTCGATTTCTGCTTCAGCATAATCTTGGGTATAGATATCTCCGTTACTCCAGCTAGTGGTTACTCCATTTCCTGTTTCTTCATTCCATTCTAAATTATCGCCGTTCGTTTCAAAATCGCTGGCATTCTCAAGTGTAACTCCTACAGGCAAAGTTATGTATACTTCTTGGATCCACTCGTTATCGGTACTTGCATTGAAAGCAGATAAATTCCAAGATACAGTTTCGCCCGGTTCAAATTCTTCTGTTTCGCATTCTAAATAGGAATCGGATATATCTTTGGTTTCTTTATCGGGGTTCTGCAAGTATAATGTATAATCCAGAGTTCCACCACCTACATTGCTTAGTTCGAAGCTGGTTGTTTCCGTGGAGTTTGTTTCCATATCCATTTGGATTTCGGAAATATTCCAGCCAATTTCTGGTGGTACAGGTGGTACAGAAACAGGGAATACTATATAGTCAAGCCAAGCACAATCAGAACCTTCATCTACATAACCATCTTTACGATATTTCCACTCGAAAGTATGATTGCCGGCTTCTACTTCGTAAATTTCTTCACTCCATGCAACTTCACCGTCCCATCTCTCAATTTCTTCTCCATCTATAAAGAAAGCAAAATAATCCCAATTATCGTTTGTATCATCTTCGCATGATACTTTCTTCCAGAAACTTAACTCACCTGAATTTAGAATATCTAATTCAATAATAAGAGAAGTGGTGGAATTGCTGCCAATATCGCCTGTTTTAACAGCGTATTCACCTTCATAAGCTTCAGTAACTACACTGAATTCGGCATCACCGGCAAATTGCCAATTGAACTTAGAGAAATCGCCAGTTTCAAAGTCATCGAATAGTAGGCCTACACAATGTTCTAAAATAGTAGCGCTACCATAGGCATCTGCTGATAAGACAAAATCAAAACTGATAGTTGTTCCGATAGCTATAGTTTCATCGGCAGTAATGGTATAAGTGGCTGTCTTAGTTGTATCTGGTGCTATTTCTCCCAGTTCAAAGGTGGTTTCTTCTAAAAAAATGCCTTCATCTTCACATATAATATCAGCCGTAGCAAAAGGCGATAGAGAGTGTCCGATATTAGAAACCGGAATTTGCAATTCAGCGGTTTCGCCAGGATCTAAAATCCCATCACTATTACCTAGTTCATCCGATATAGTATAATTATCTATCTGTAATTCGGGAGCATATAGGGTAAGATTAAAATGTGAATTCCAGGTTTCTTTTTCATTACCGGTTACAACTAGTTCAAACTGTATCTCATGTTCATCTGGCACATTATCGGAAACCGTAAAGGTAAAGGCCTCTTCTATATTCATAGTGCTCTCGGCATTTATTGTTCCATAATTATGGGTAGCATCGGTGATATTGATATGTTCATCTTCACATATTAAATTTGCTTCCACATTATTAGCATTTTGGTTGCCCACATTCCACAGGGTAATATCAATGCTAACTTCTTCGCCATATTCTACCAAACCATTGTTGTTCTCGTCGTTGAACTGAGCTTCGTCGAAAATAACGTAAGGTTGGTCGGAAACAACCACTATTTCATCTTGCAAGCGGTTTTTGTTATGAGCTATGATAGATAAATTCAGAAGTTGGCTGGAATCGATGGGTTGGAAGAATTCTAGGGTAGCGTTACCCAGGTCGTCTGTAACAGCTCTACCAAGCAATATACCATCCTGAGTGATTCCAATTCGTGCATTGGGTGTGTTAGTGGAAATTTCCATTGTGTTGGTTCCGATAGGAATACTTGCTGGGTAATCAGCAAGTATGTCAGTGGGTGTATTTGTCCAAATATCCAAAGTTGGATCTCCAAATAATATCAATTCGTATGCGCACCAGCGAATAACTTCTTGTTGGTTAATATAGGAGATATTATCTTCCTTAGAGTCATCATTTGCAATTCCAATTTGAGTATAATCTTCTGCAAATATAGCATCAAAAAATTGGCGGTCAAAATATTGTGAGGCTCCATTTGTACTTCCCTGTTGTCCCCATCCATATCTGGAATTTGCTATGAAGGCAGCTTCAGCAGTTTCGATCGTTGTTAAATATTCCGCTATACTTTCGTCACTGTTATAAGAACCAGAACTTGTCGTACGGTTATCGAAAGAACCAGCATAACAGCCTTGGGAATAACCGATCACAAATCCACGTTCCACACCGTCATTGGTAAGGTTTGTTGTGTTAACGTCAGAATTATAAAGCTTCATGTTAAAATTTGTATTAGAATGACCTAGGTGATTTAAAATATTAATTCCAACTTCGTTAAACTCATCAAAAAGTTGATATTTTGACCAGTCTGCATTCATTTCGTATAAAGAATTTACAGAGAAATTATCGCTTAAACCGGCTGTCTCGTAGCCGTGATTACTGCTTCCTTGATATACTTCGTCTTTGTACTGTCCACCATAGGTACCAGGCCATAAATATTCACCTACCATAAGAGCTTTGGAAATATCATCTTCTACTGGTTGATCTTGGTACATTTGTTGTTTGTTCAAGGAATTATTTATTTGTTCTAAATTGCTAACACAAATGCGGCCTACATAAACTTCTGCCAATAGATCAGCTTCGTTAGGTTCGCCCCATTGATTATCTCCGTCGTCATTCCAAGTGCCATCCAAATAACCATAATACATATCGGAAGGGATGTCGTAATCTACGTTCCCAGAACCCATATTAACATAAAATCCGCGGTGAGGGATAATATCTTCCGAAGGATTATTTGGTGCTGAATCTCCACCTAAAATAACATAGGTAATACTATGATTTTCATAGTAGTCTATTATACAATTTCGTATTTGCTCTTGATGATCCTGTCCGCTATATTCAATATAGATATCTTCTACTGATTTTGTTTTAATTGCATAGCCAGTGTTTTCCTTAAAATTAATATAATCATCGAATCCTGGCATAAGTTCTTCAGAAGTTATCAAAAGCAAATCATATTCTTCATCTTTCTGAGGAGGATAGCTGTATACAGACAGCATGTTCGGATTATCAACTATATCCTTTATTCTGCGAATAATAAGTTCCTTATTTTTTAGGAATCTAGCTGATTGCAATGCTTTAAAGTCAATTGTTGTAATAATCTGTAACTGAATAGATTTTATTACTCTAATTTGATTTTCTCTGGGATTGTATTCTATGGGGCAAAAAGAAAAAGAACCAATTGAATGACCATTTTTGAAATGGGTGTCGATATAATCTATTTGCTGTTCAGGATATTTTTCCGAGTTATATATCTCTTCATTTTCAACTGGCTCATATTTTGAAACTTCTGAATGTGATAAAGGTAGTATTTTACCACCAGGCTGCAGTTTTATATCTTTTATAGTATTGTAATACTCTATGTCTATTATTTTAACATCCTTCAAAATTTCATTTTGTGGAAGAAGGAGTTCAGCAGAATAGAATGGTACTAGTGGTTCTCCTTCATTAGCAAAATTGCGAGCATTTTTAAAATTTAAAACTGCATATTCACCTTTTTCTTCAACCTGTGGTTTATCAAAACTGTATTCGTGAACGAAATCAGCAAATATCATTGTCGAAATCAAAAATAATAACGTTAATAAAATGATCTTTTTCATTTTTTCTCCCTTATTTTAGTAATAACATTCTTTTTATTTTATTATAATCTTCAGTTTGCATCTTATAGAAATAAACTCCACTGGCTACTTCTTTACCGGTTTCATCTTTCCCATACCATACTACCTGATGAGTACCAGCTGGTTTTTCTTCATTTATCAGAGTTTTTACAAGTTCTCCCTTTATATTAAAGAGCTGAATTTTTACTACTGTATTTTTATTTATAGAATAATCTATTTGTGTTTTGGGATTAAATGGATTGGGATAATTATTTCCAATACTGGTCTGCAGAGGTAATTGCTGTTCATTGGAAACATTTTCGGTTATTTCTAAATTTATGGTATCAAAAACATAAGCACCGATATTATCGTAGGCCATAAGGTCTAAAGAAGCTACGTAGTCGATGGGACAATCTTCCGAAACGGTAAGCTGTATTGGTTGCCAAGTTGTAACTTGTTCACCAGGATTTACATTTGGTATTATATCTGTTCCTGTAGCTGTTATATTGGGATCTATTGAAAAGATGGTTGTATTAAGTTCATAAGAAACACCGCTGCCATTATTTTCATATATAAGATATAATTCAGCTGTTTCTCCTGGATTTAGTTGATTATCTTCTCCAGAAGTAATCGAAATAAGTGGTTCTATATATAAAATATGTGGAGCTACCAAAGGCAGTTGTAAGTAGGTAGTCCAAATTTCTGTTTCGTAGTTGATATCTACTTGTAATTCTATATTTTGGTCTTCCACTACACCAGGTTCAACTTTTATTTGAAAGATTTCTTCCATTGTAAAAGTGGAGTTTGGTTCTATCTCTTCCAATATTACTTCACCTTGTAATATTGATATAAGATTGTTTTCGCTGCTTAAGCTTGCCACAGCTTGTCCAGCAATTGAATTATTCCCATAGTTTTGGAAAGTAAGGCTGATGTCGATTATATCATTAGATTGCAGATAACCATCGTTGTAATCACCATTTTCCGTATATTCTGGTTGTTGACACACAACATAGGGTGATTCTGAATTTACTACTTGAATTGTAGCTTCGTAAGTCTGGTAATTGTATTTTGAGATCTGCAAATATAGAGGTTGTGTACTTTGAATTGGCTCTTCGAGTTGTATGGTAGTCTGTCCGTAAAAACCAGTACTGCCAAGTGCCAATACTTCTTCATATTGTGTTAGTACTATATTACCATTATCGATATTTGTTTCGATTTCTAATTGTTGAGTTCCAATTTCTATTTCGTCTAAATGAGTAACTTCAATAGCTTCAGGTGATTGAGTTCTTATTTTCAGAGCGGGGTCACCAATAAGATTTGTTTCGTAGGTTACCCAATACATAACTGGTGAATCGATAAAAGGAATTGCGTCTAGTTTGCTATCTACCAGAGTGTAACCCAATTCAACAATATTTTCAGAAAAAATAGCATCTACCCACTCACGGTGGAAGAACTGAGAAGCACCATTTGTGCTCCCTTGCTGTCCCCAGCCATATCTGGAATGAGAGATCATGCTTACTGCCGAGTTACTTATGCTGGTAAATTTCTCGGTTATGCAGTCGCTACCGTAATATCCTTCAGAAGAACGATTATCGAAAGAACCAGCATAGCAGCCTTGAGAAAAATGGATGGAATATCCATGATTTTCACCATCATTAGTTATACCATTATCATTCACTTGGTTGGTATACAATTTCATGTTGTAGCTTACATTAGAATGTCCCAAATGATTAACTAAATTAGGACCATTACTTAATTCAGAGAGTATATTTCCAGCTCCCCAATCCATATCGCGTTCATAAAGCTTGGAAATTTGCCATTCATTAGGAATTCCATTGGTTTCGTGTCCATTGGTATCACACTCACCAATTAGTTCATCCATATAATCTCCACCCCAAGTAGGACCATTCCATAACCATTCACCAACAAAAAGAGAAGTTGTTACTTCAGAGGGAATAGGACTATGCCAATATGAATTTACTTTATGGATAAAATTCTCGATTTCTACCTCGTTATTATAACAAAATCTTCCAATCGAAAGTTCGGGCGCCAAATCTGCCTCGATAGGTTCTCCCCAATTATCATCGTTATCTGTGTTCCAAGTTCCATCTAAACAAGAATAGTACATATCTGCTGGGATGTTGTTGTCAACTTGATTTCCCATATCAACAGAAAAACCACGCTCTGGTATTACATCGGTATCGCCAGCTAATAAAACATGGAAAACATCGTATTCATTATACATATTCTTGATATAACGCCGAATTTTTTCTTGTAAGTCATTGCCAGTAACCTCATTTTCGATATCTTCAACTGTGTTAATAACAACGTTGTAATCCATGTTTATGTAAATATCTGCATACTCTTGCCAAAATTCTAATTTATCTTCTGCTGCGATAATTAAAATATCAATTTCATCTCTATCATTTCTTAATGGATAAGTATTAATGAAGTTAGGATTTTCCACATTATTGGTTACAAAGTTTACAATTTTATCCGAAGTGTTAACCTTTACATCTGTTCTATTTCTGGCAGGAATAGTTTCAATAATTACTTTCAGTTTAGAATAATAACCCAATTTCCCTTGCGAAGGTATATATTGTACAGGTGTAATAGCTGCTGTAGCAATGGAATAGCCAGCCAAATAATTTGTAAGAATATTCTTCACTAATTGAGAAGGATATGTTTTCTCTTTTGAATAGATGTTAGTATCGGGCGGTATTGGTTGGTAATTATTTTTATCGGAAAGAGGATATTGTGGTTGATATGGTTGCAAATTATAATTACCTTCAATTTTCACAAAGCCTTCTTTTTCAATTTTCACATTTTTTACTACATGGTCCAAAGGCAAAAGCATTTTCAGTCCGTAGTACGGTAAAGTAGGTTCGCCTACTTTACCTTGGTTTAAACAATTCGAAAACTCTATTTTCGCATTTTTTTCAGTTTTTATTATTTTGGGTGAGTTAAAATGCACGACTGTTTCCACGATATCTGCTTGCAATAGTGCAAAACTAAATATAATAATTAAAATAAAGATGAATCTTATCATCCAGACCTCCTGATTTTGTTTGATTATTTTATTTATAATTACGCAATTTTTGTTCCATAACTCGTTAATAATTTTCAACTTCTTTTAAAAAAGAACAGGTTTTTGAGTACGAAAAAAAAAATAAAAATTATGAAAATCGAAGTGGTTAATATTCTGCGGGCAATTTTTTTAAAAAAAAGATATGTAACTTATTTATATTTTGAGAGTTAGAGTTTTGCAGATTATATAATACAAATTGGTAATTAAAGGAGTAAACTTCTAAAAAGTGCAATAAAGCAAGCTATAATAAGATTTTTTTATTGACAAGATTTTCGCAACGTTGACATTCCTACGTAGGTTTTTAACCCAATTAAGATAAGGAGGATAATTCATGAACAGACAAGATTTAATTAACAAGATTGCGAAAGAAGCTGAAGTAACAAAAAAAGCAGCTAATTCTGCTTTGAACGCAGTTATCGATGGTGTAACAGATGCCTTAGCAAAAGGAGACAAAGTTTCATTAGTAGGCTTTGGAACATTTATGGCAAGAGAAAGAGGAGCACGCACAGGTGTAAATCCTCAAACTGGTGAAAAAATCCAAATTCCTGCTCGTACAGTTCCTGTATTCAAAGCTGGAAAAAAATTGAAAGAAGCTGTTAAGTAATTACTTTTTAGCAAATTTGAAGCAAGGGCTGTTAGCTCTTGCTTTTCTTTTTATCAAAAATTAACCTGAGAGGTTATTATGAAATTTTCGATTGAAAAAAATGATCTTCAAGAAAATATCCATCATCTTTATAACATAGTTCCTAGTAAGAATACAATG
>JAXHUB010000200.1:0-6637 GCA_034189845.1 Candidatus Cloacimonadota bacterium
ATTTTCTGATTCCACTTGGAATCTTGTATCTCACCAAAACTTTTAGGATATTCCTCTCCGGAACGATAAATGAATGCTAAATAATTATATCCGTATGGAATTAAATAGCCCTCATCATCAATTTCTAAACTTTTTATTACTGGCACATCTAATTCATGCTTACAAAAAAGGCTATCTATTTTAAAATTACTACAACTGGTGTTATCTAAACCTATCACCAAGTCAGCATCTAACGGTTCTTCATATAATTTCTGAGCTAGTTCTAAAGAGTTAGCAAACCTTTTAACTTCTATGTTTTTGTTCTCAAAAAAATCATTCCATCCCTTATGATTCATAATGCTTTCTGTTAAATATATAGTTAAATCGCTGCTTTTCCCTTTTTCTAAAATATTTTCTTTTTCCTTTTTGCAAGTTCCACAAATAGTTAATATTATAATCAATAGTAATATCTTTTTCATATTAGATGTTTCCAAATAGTAAGGAAGCAACTATAAAATCCATAAATAAAATTAAAATAGAAGCGTAAACAACTGTTATAGTAGCAGCTTTGCCAACTCCTTCTGCTCCATGAGACGCCTTACTGCCAGCAAAACATGCTACAGAAGTTATTATAATCCCAAAGAAAAAAGCTTTCACTAATCCACCCCAAAGATCCGAAGGTAAAAAATAATCTCTCATATTTATAAAAAAACTATGAGCATTGATACCATATTTGGTAACCGATAATCCAAAAGCAGAGAATAAACCAATAAAATTAGCATACACCGTTAGCAGTGGTACCATTATTGCACCTGCAACAATTCTCGGAATATAAATATAATCTATAGGTTCAATAGCCATGGTTTCTAAGGCATCTATTTGTTCACTAACCTTCATCGTACCAATTTCCGCAGCTATAGAAGCACCTACTTTTCCTGCTAAAACTAATCCAGTTAGAACCGGCG
Organism: Candidatus Cloacimonadota bacterium; assembly: GCA_034189845.1. Lineage (GTDB taxonomy): Bacteria > Cloacimonadota > Cloacimonadia > Cloacimonadales > TCS61 > JASUTE01. Next base: position 945 of record JAXHUB010000200.1, read on the forward strand.
CCAATTCTATCATGGTAGATTTTCCCACCAAAACTCCAATTAATCTTTTAGGAATGTATCCACTTGTCTGATAAGAAGCTTGAACAGAAGTTACTAACCCAGTAAAAGCTGAAGTTACACTAATTAGTAGAATAGAATCAAATCCTATTCTTTTCATCTGTTTTAGTATCTCGGGGAAACGTTTTCCTAATCTTCCAAGGTTTTTTAATATTTCCAAACAAAATAAAATAAATTCGCCGATGGTGGCGAAGAAATATTTAAATCTAAACATATTCCTCAAAATAATTATCGAAAGAGGTTGTGTCTTCGAAAAATTTAAGATATATAGTATCTTGGGGTCCATGACGGTTTTTTTGAACTATTATTTCAGATTTTCCTTTTGGCTCTTTTTCCTTATTATAAACTTCTTCTCGGTAAATGAACATTACTACATCTGCATCTTGTTCAATAGCGCCAGATTCACGAAGGTCAGCTAATTTTGGTCTTTTATCCTCTCTGCTTTCTACCCCACGGTTTAACTGAGAAAGAGCAATTATGGGAACCTGCAGTTCTTTGGCCAATACCTTTAATGATCGCGAAATTTCAGCAATCTCCTGCTGTCTGTTTTCTCTGTTATTTCCAGAAGCGCTCATTAATTGTAAATAATCTATAATAACCATATCCAGGCCACCCAATTCAGCTTTCAAGCGTCTGGTTTTGGCTTTTATATCAAAAATTGTGTTAGCTCCATGATCATCAATATAAATATCTTTTTCGGAAAGTGCATCTGCTACACCAGAGATTCGCATTACCTTGCGCTCATCCATACCATAGCCCTTTAGCATATTCGACATACTCACTCCAGATGCCGAACTAAGCATTCTCATCAAACATTCTTCAGCTTCCATCTCCATAGTAAAAATTCCCACTTTTTTATCGTGGCGAACAGCAGCATTGGCAGCTATATTTAGGGCAAAAGAACTCTTCCCCATTCCAGGCCGAGCGGCCACTACAATAAATTGACCTGGTCTGAAACCTCCAAGTAGCCTATCGAGGCTGGTAAAACCAGAAGGTACTCCCAAAATTGCTTTTTTTGAACGTGCAATTTGGTCTATATGGTCTAAGGTGGTTTTGGCAAGGTCTTTAACACTGGTAAAGGTTTTCTCACCTCTGTTCTCGGCAATGCGGAAGATATTTTTTTCAGCTTCATCTAGAATATCTTCTACTGGTTTATTCGCGTCATAGGAAGTACGTATAATATCTCGAGAAACATCAATCAGATTTCTTAATACCGCTTTATTACGTACTATTTTTATATGATAGTCAATATTAGCACCACTAATAACCACATCTGAAAGATCGTTTATAAAAGCTTTCCCACCAACTTTTGCTAAATTGTTATCCTGTTTCAAACGATCGATAAGGGTTAAGATATCAATTTCGATATTATCTGAAAATAGCTGTTTGATAGTCTTAAAAATTATTTTGTGGGATTCCTTATCGAAATGTTCTGTATCTATTTTTTCCAGGCAATGTGCCACTATACCGCTATCAACAATCATAGCAGATAAAATAGCAGCTTCAGCATTGATATCTTGTGGTTTTATTCTTTGGCTTGAATCATTCATTTATACTCTCGTATTTTTTTTGCAATTTTTGTAAATCTTCCCAAGCTGGCCTTTTCCAATGTGGATTTCGTAAAAGCGCAGAAGGGTGATATGTAACATATGTCTTAATTTTTTTATAAGTTAAATCACTTTCGCGGTAACTGCGCAGGCTTTTATTCTGTCCAAAAAGGGTCACGGCAGCTACTCTTCCTAAAAGCAATATTAATTTAGGTTGAATCAATTCAATTTGTTCATTCAGATAAGGCAAACAAGCAGCTATTTCATCCGGTTTGGGATTTCTATTACCAGGTGGACGACATTTAACTACATTGGTAATATAAACTTCACTTCTGTTTAAATTAATAGCTTTTAGCATTTTGGTAAGTAGTTGGCCGGCTCTTCCTACAAATACTTTCCCTGTTTTGTCTTCCTCTGCGCCTGGCCCCTCACCTATCAACATCAATTTTGCTTTAGGATTGCCATTCCCATATACAAACTTAGTTCTGCTTTCTGCTAGTGCACATTTCTTACATTTGGAATAGCGTATTTTTAGCTCTTCTAAATCGTTACATGAACTATCTTCTGATTGCTTATCTTTTTTGTGTATTTCCGAAACTTCTTCAAAAAAAATATCCTGAATACCAGATAATTTCAAAAATTCAAGATACTGTTGAAGAGATTTCATGATTCATCAGATTCTTCTTCTTTGGGAATGCCATCTACAACGTAATCCGGAATTTCACCTTTAGCTACATGTTCCAAAGCCATTTCTGTGATTTTTTTATCAAATTTTTTGCGAACTGGGTATGGTAAATTTGCTAACCTTTCCACTTCCAAATTTGCCAGTAATAAAAACAGGTAATCCATGTTATTTTTCTCTAAGAATTCTTCTACAACTTTATTCATTTTTTTTCCTCCATAAAATCATTTAGAATATTTTTCTTCCTACTAATCTTCATCTCTTCTGTTTTAATTATATCTTTTACAGCATTTACAGCTAAATCTAGCTTATCGTTTATCACCAAGTATTCAAAGTTGTTAATTTCTGCAATCTCTTTTTTTGCATTTTTTAATCTTAAAGAGATTGCCTCTGTGCTATCTGTAGAACGTTTTCTCAATCTTTTTTCTAATTCTAAGATATTTGGTGGCAAAATAAATATGGTGACGCAATCAATTCCACTATTCATAATCTGTTTAGCGCCTTGCACATCGATATCTAACACGATATGTTTGCCGGAAGCCATTTTTTCTTCAATATAAGTTCGAGAAGTACCGTAATAGCTATTATGAACCAATGCTGATTCCAAAAAACCATTTTCATCTTTTATTTTTTTAAATTTTTCTTCCGAAACAAAAAAATAATCAATGCCATTTTTTTCCGCACCACGTGGTTTTCTGGTTGTGTATGAAACTGAATAATCTACATCTTCCATTTCGTTTAGAATATGTTTGGCGATGGTAGATTTACCACCGCCAGAAGGAGCTATTAAAATAATTAGGAATCTACGCGAGACGTACTTTTCCATTATTCTTCGATAAGTTCCTTATAAGCTTTCGCATCAAGCAGATTTTCTAATTCATCCTTATCAGCAATAGCTATCTTTACTAGCCAGCCGTCATCGAATGCATCCTGATTAATAACTTCAGGTTTGTCTTCTAATACTTCGTTAACTTCTAAAACCTCTCCGCTAAGAGGAGATAAGATATCTTCGACTGCCTTAACTGCTTCAATAGAACCAAGAGTTTCTCCAGCTTCTAATTCATCTCCTACCTTGGGTAGTTCTACAAACACAATATCACCGAGTTCATTTTGTGCATAATCGGTAATTCCTATATATGCTTCCGAGCCATCTACTCTCACCCACTCGTGAGATTCGGTATAATAAAGATCTTCTCTAACCATACTTCCCTCCGAATTATTTTTGGAGTTATGCACTCAATCTTACTAAATCTGTCAAGGAATTCTGTTAACTCAAATTTTTCCTATTTTTCTCAAAAAAAACTTGACTTGGTCCAGAGATTTCTCATATTTGACTCAGTAATTCTCAAAATTACTCATTTTTACTCATAAAATTGGGGGCAATTATGTCGGGTGAATTTTTAGGAACGTTCACAAATTCTGTTAATAAAAGCAAATGGATAACTATTCCAGCAGCTTTTAAAAAGAAGTTTAGTCCCAGCGCCAAGCAGCAAGTAATCATAACCATTGGCCCCGAAAACAATATAGCTATCTATCCGCTAGACAATTGGAATCATAAGATAGATAAACTAAAAAGTGGAGATGAACGAGCTACTAAGCTTTTGTTAAACCTACGTACTTTTGCATCTTCCGAACGAAAACTAGAGATTTCAGGAAGAATTAAGTTAAGTGATGAACTTATCGAAATAGCAGGTATTAAAAAAAAGGTAATCATAAAGGGAGAAGGTGCTTTCATTTCCGTATGGTCACCCGAACGTTATAAACTTTATCGCAAGAGGAAATTGGAAGAGCATCAAAAAACATTTAATTCATTGGATTATCAAGAATGAGTAAATATCATATTCCAGTAATGGAGAATGAGTGTATAGAGGCTTTACAATTGAAGTCGCACAGCATCTATGTTGATGCTACTGCAGGAGGTGGAGGTCATACTTACAAGATTTTGAACAGTAATCCTACTGTGGTTGTTTTTGCTTTCGATAGAGACCAACAGGCATTGGATGAAACAGCAAAAAGGTGTGAGAAATATAAAGAACGGTTGCATCTTATCAAAGATAATTTCAGTAACCTTCGTACCCGTTTGGCATTAGAAAAGATAAAGGTAATTGATGGTATACTTTTTGATTTGGGTGTTTCTTCTCATCAAATAGATAATTCAAATAGGGGATTTAGCTTTCAGACTGAAGGAGATTTGGACATGCGCATGAACAAAGCTCAAAGCAAAACTGCCAGTGACATTGTAAACAAATACCCCTATGAAGATTTATGCAAAATCTTTCGTGAATATGGAGAAGAGCGAGAAGCTTCTCGAATAGCCAAAGAAATAGTTAGTTACAGACTGAACAAAAAGATACAAACCACCGAAGAGTTAGCAGAAATAATCGATAAAGCTACTTTTAGTAACAGAAAAATCAAAGCTAAGGCTCGTATTTTCCAAGCAATAAGAATCTATTTAAATCGAGAATTGGAATCTTTGGAAACAGCTTTAAAGGAAGCTGTGGACATATTAAAACCTAAAGGAAGAATTGCGGTTATTACTTATCATAGTTTGGAAGATAGATTAGTAAAGAAGTATTTTAAGTTCGAGGAAAAAAGCTGCATTTGCCCCCCTAATTTTCCCGAATGTATATGTAGCAAAAAATCAAGATTGAAGATTATAAACAAGAAACCGATTATTGCAAGCCAATTGGAAACAAGCAGTAATAATCGTGCTCGCAGTGCCAAATTAAGAATTGCCGAAAAAAAGGAGTTATAATGTTAAAAAAAATTTTATTGATTAGTATTATTTTTTCCGCTTTTATCTTTCTGCATTATTATAACAAACACACCATCATAAGATATTCTCGTTTATGCGACAAAATTGAAGCTCAAAAGATGTCTCAGAAGGATATAAATACATTTTTGAAGGGACAAAATAATACACTCAGTTGCCGTGCTAGAATTCAAAAAATAGCACATGACAGATTAGGTATGTACTATCCTTCTACTACTGAAAACATACACACAATTAGTATTAATACTAGAGATAATAACTTTTGTCTTATCGATTATATAATTCCAAAAGCGCAAGCATTGACTAGATAATGAAATTCAGATTTTTATTGTTCATACTCATAATATGTGTATTTACAATTATCTGGATTGCATATCTTTTTTCAGTTCAAATATTAGATCCCCATAACCTTAAGGATACAGTAAATCTCAGGCTTCACCCTTCAAAAATAATAATTCCTGCATATCGAGGGAATATTTACGATAGCAAAAGTGAATTGTTGGTAAATTCCAATAAATATTATCTGCTGGACGAGGCAAGGGAAGTAACCAAACAGCAAGAACAGATAACCAGGCAGACCGAGGAAGAACAGGCAACCAAAAGAGTCGAACTCAATAAACACAATGAACTCCAG
>JAXHUB010000201.1:0-12523 GCA_034189845.1 Candidatus Cloacimonadota bacterium
AATACATATCGGCAGTTTTTTTAGGTATAACTTCACTTACTACTTTCCCTAAAAATTCATCAACGGGTTTGGCAAGTTCAGATTCAGAAAGATTATGTACCTCCTGGAAAACCGCCTTTTTATCGAATACAAACATCATATCTGGTATAGCTTCTAAAATAGCTGTATTCTTGGCTTTGCTTTCCTCTAATGCTCGTTGAGTTTGAAGCCTCTTTGTTATATCACGTACAATAGCTTGAACATATTTCTCACCATCAATTTCCAATAAATTCAGAGATATTTCTGCATCAAAATATTCACCGTTCTTCTTTACATGTCTCCATTCAAAAATAGTATTCTCACCTTGTAAGGCTTTTTTTATTTTTTTACTTGCTCCATCTGCTGATCTACAACCATCTATTTGATATTCAGGAGAAAAATCCACAGGTGTGCTTCCGATTAAATCTTGTTCTTCCCTTACACCATACAATTCCATAGCTTGCTTATTGCATTGAATAAACCTATTGCCCTTCAAAATAAGAATAGCATCACTTGCTCCTTCGAATAAACTACGGAATTTAGCTTCACTTTGTTTAATTTTCTCTTCTGCCATTTTTCTATCGGTAACGTCAAAGGCATATTCAATTACTTTCTTGATATTTTCGCCCTTGTTTTTTATGGCATAGGCATGAATTTCATAATAGCGTGTACCGTTTTTATTTTCGATTTTATAATCGGAAACAAGCACATTGTTTTGCTCTTCGTTTAGAATTAAGTCGATATCAAAGGGGGTCTCTTTCTTTCTTATGTATTTTTTCTTTGCACTATCGTAATCATAGAAATTCAAATTCTCGTCTGAAGCCTTTCTATTCATTATTTCAATTTCTCTGGTATCAGCATTAATAATCATAAAGGGATGTGGCAGTGAATTGATTACTTTATCCAAAAAATCACTATTGCGTTTTTTTAGTTTGAATTGGTAATATAAAATCGCTGCTACTACAATAACCAGGAAAATAATAACGATAAAAAATCTGCGAACACGTTTATGAGTACTAATTTTTAATTTGTTCAATTCTTCTCTTCGTCTTAAAAGCTCGAGCTCTCTTTCTTGCTGCTCGATAGCATGTTGAGTTTGCAATTCCAAAATATTTTGATTATTGAAGGTATATATACTATCCTTTATAGCATAATAACGATCCTGATAATCCATTGCCTTTTCAAATTGGCCTCTTTGAGAATAGTATTTGAAATAAACATGGTTTACTTTCATTAATAAACTATTTATCTGAATTTCATCAGCTATCTTAGCTGCTCTTTCTAAATAGGTTTTTGCTTTTTCAAGTTTATCCTGACTTATATATATCTCAGCTATATTGCTGCAAGTATTGGCAATGGAATTTTTATCTTCCACTTCTTCAGATATTTTTAAAGATTCATGCAGTTTTTCCAAAGCTACAGAATTATTTCCCATCGATCTATGAACAACTCCAATATTATTAAGAGCTGTTGCTACTCCAGATTTATCGCCTCGTTCCAAATCGGATTTGTAAGATTTTGTATAGTATTCCAAAGCAGTTTCATAATCACCTTGCTCATCATAAATAACCCCGATGTTATTATAAGCTACTGATACCCCATCTTCATTTCCCAATTCTATATTTTTTTCCAGCGAAAACTCGTAGTATTCCAATGCCTTATCATAATTCTGCATCTCGTGGTAAAGATTCCCTAACATATTATATACAGTTGCCAGTCCTGTTTCATTATTCAGTGCTTTAAGTAGATCTAATGCCGTTAATAAGGAGGCTAAGGAATATTCAAAATTACTTAGCTCCAAATATATGCTCCCGATCATAATTTCATTTGAAGCAATTCTGGCACTGTCTTGTTTAGCAATAAAGATTTCTTTAGCTTTTTTATAATATTCTAATCCCTTGTCATAATCGTTTTTGTTCTCATATAATTCAGCAATATTTTGCATACACTGGGCCATGCTTATGGAATCTTGAACTACCCTATAAGCTTCGATCGCTTCCTTGTATTTTTCTATTGCTTTCTCATCTTCTCCCATTAGGGAACGCACATATCCCAAATTATAAATAGCATACGCTTTCTGTTCTTTGTCCTCTATTTTATAGGAATATTCTAAAGCCTTATTATAGTAAAATATTGCATTTTCGTATTCTTCCTTAAATTCATAAGAAATTCCCCAGTAATTATATGTTTTTGACAGCAATTCTCGTAAATTATTTTCCTTGCTAAGACTTTCGGCTTGTTCCACATATAAGAGACTACTATCGGGATTTTGCCACCAATAATTTCTTGCTAATTGCAACAATGTTTCTGCTTTTTCTTCAGGTTGAAGTTTTACTGATTGTATTTTGTTTTTTAAACTATCAATCTCCGCTGTTTGAGACCAAAGAAAGGCAATGACAAGCGCAAAAACAAAAATCAAAAATCTCTTCTTCATTTTAGCCTCCATTAAAATTATAATCCCACTTTTCATACAAACCGTCAAACTATTTTTTTATTTAGTATTTATATCCTTCTTTTCCCAAGGTTCATACTTTTTTTCGGTATAGGCTTAAATTTATTGTTGACATTAAGTTCACTCCCACTATGTTCGGAATATGAAGGCGTGACATTTGTTGAATTCTAAACGATTAAGGTGTTAACCAAACTATTTTCTAAACAACAAAAACAAGGAAAAATTATGAGTAGAGTTGTAGGACAAAAAGTAAAAAGAATAGACGGTTATGAAAAAGTCACTGGTAAAGCAATTTATGGAGATGACATAAAACTACCTGGCCTGTTATATGCTGCTGTACGCTATTCCGATATTCCCGCAGGAAAGATCATCAAGCTAAAAACCCAAAAAGCTAAAAATATAAGGGGGGTTAAAGCAATTGCACTTCACCAGGATGTGCCAGGTTCAGCAAAAGTTGGTCCTATAAGACAAGATTACTTACCGATAGTGAAAGATGAAGTTTTTTTTACTGGAGATGTAATCGCTGTGATAGCTGCAGAAACAAAAGAAATAGCCTGCCAAGCAGCAGAAGCAATAAATATAGAATATAAAGAGTTTGAACCTGTTACTGATATCACCGAAGCTATCAAACCATCTTCCCGCTTAGTGCATCCAGAATATAAAAGCAATATTATGGTACATTATCCACTTGTGAAAGGAGATATAGAAGCTGGATTTGCTCAATCTGACCATATCATAGAGCGTACCTACCGTACTGGTTACCAGGAACATGCTTACATCGAACCAGAATCTGTAACAGCTGTTCCAGATCCTTCCATTGGAGGATTCAAAATTTTTGGTTCTATTCAAAACCCCTACACAACTCGCAAAGTGGTTGCTATGTTCATGGGATTAAAGCTGAATCAAATAAATATAATGCAATCGACCTTGGGTGGTTCTTTTGGTGGCAAAGACGATGTAGTAAACAACATGGCTTGCAGAGCAGCACTTTTAGCTTATAAAGCAGAAAGACCGGTAAAGCTTACCTACAATCGTGAAAATTCGATGCGCGAAAGTTATAAAAGACATCCCTATTTAATGAAATACAAAGTTGGTTTTAATAAAAATGGCAAATTAAAATCTATGAAGATAGATATTTTAGCTGAAAGCGGAGCATATTCTTCCCAATCTTTCTTTGTCACCTGGCGCTCTGTTGTACAGGCAACAGGCCCCTACGAAATTGAAAATGTAAAAACCGATATTAAAGGAGTTTATACCAATAAGCCCTATACTGCTGCCTTTCGTGGTTTTGGCTCTCCCCAAATTATCTTTGCACAAGAATCATTGATAGACGAAATCGCTGAAATTTGCGGAATTTCTCCTTTGGATATTAGAAAAATAAATGGATACAAACAAGGTAGCATTACTGCAAGTGGACAAAGACTAGATCAGCACACAGTTTCTTTAAATCAAGTAATGCAGGCAGCTGCCCAAAAAGCTAACTTTGCAGAAAAATACCAGAAATTAAAAACTGCAAACCTCAAAAATGAGCGATACAAGCTTGGAATTGGGTTATCGTGCAGTTTCCGCGGTTGCTCTTTGGGTGCGGAAGGTACCGATACATCCTCAGCTATCATTTCTGTTCAAGCAGATGGTAGTGTTATTCTTATAACTGGCGTAACAGAAAACGGGCAAGGTTTACGTACTACCCTTTCCCAAATAGCAGCAGAGATTTTAGGAATCGATATAAATGAAATAACATTTTTACAACCACAAACATCTACTATCACAGATGGAGGGCCTACTGTGGCCTCTCGTGGAACCATAGTGGGTGGGAATGCAACCATAAAAGCAGCAGAAGAAATAAAAAAAAGAATTTTTTCAGTAATAAAAAAAGATCTAAAAACTCAAAACATTTCCCAAACTATTTGGAAAGATAATAAAGTTTATAATAAAAACAATACAAATCTAAGTGTAGAATTTTCTAAAGCAGCAGAAAAAGCCTATTTTGCAGGAATCAATCTTTCAGCGTACGGTTGGTTCAAAGCACCAGAAGTTAGTTGGCATGAAGAAAATGGACAAGGTAATGCCTATTTTACCTATGTTTATGGCTGCCAAGTAGTTGAAGTGAAATTGGATACTTACTCCGGCAAAATTTTTATTGAAAAAATCACAGCTGCCCACGATGTAGGAAAAGTGATAAACCGCTTAGGAGCAGAAGGACAAGTTTATGGTGGAACTACACAAGGTATGGGTTATGGAGTAATAGAAGATTTTGATGTGCAGAAAGGAATCGTAAAATCAGATAATTTAGACCAATATCTCATTCCCACTATAAAAGACATCAAAAATATTGAAGCGGTATTTGTAGAAAATCCAGATAAATATGGCCCTCTAGGCGCTAAAAGTTTGGGAGAACCAACGTTAGAACTTACCGCAGCCGCTATTAATAATGCTTTGTTTATGGCAAGTGGTAAAAGATCCTATGAAATCCCTCTTACTCTGGAACAGGTTAAATTGGACAAAAACCTAAAAAAACCGGTAAGACAAAGTGAGGCTTCCCATTCCAAAACTAAATTGCACGCCAGATTAAATAATATTACAACCCACACTCCTAAAAATATGTCAGAAGCGTTAAAACTCATCAAAAATCAGAAATATCGACCTTTAGCAGGAGGTACGGATTTAGTTGTGCAGGCACGCAAAAGTAATGATAAGTTGAAACTGTTGAATATTTACGAACTCCCAGAATTAAAAGAAATTAAAATTTCTGATAAAGAAATAACTTTGGGCGCTGGTATCACTTTCAGTAATATTTTAAAAAACTCCGAGCTGCAAAATAATTTCCCATTACTTATGGATGCCTGCTCACTTATCGGCTCTACTCAAATAAGAAATCGAGCAACAATAGGTGGCAATATAGTGAATGCTGCACCCTGTGCCGATTCAGTTCCTCCCCTTATTGCCTATGGAGCTAAACTGAAACTCACATCTTTCACAAATTCGCGAAAAATTGAACTTGCAGATTTTATTCAGGGAAGTTATAAAACTAAGATACAGTCCGATGAACTACTTACAGAAATCATTATTCCTAAGCTTCCTAACACAAATTATTTTCATAACTATTTCCAACTGGGAAGACGGGGAGCGGTAAATATTACTAGAATGAGCATAAGTGTGTTAATTCTACTAACTCGTAATAAAAAAATAGATGATTGCCGCATAGTTGATGGCTCTCTCTTTAAAAAACCACAAAGAATAACTGCTGTAGAAGATACACTTTTAGGTCAAAAATTGTCACCAGAAACCATAGAATTAATTGAATCGCCACTTTCCCAAAAAATAGAAGAGGAAATTGGTGGAAGGTGGTCGGCAGAATATAAAAAACCTGTTTTTATAAACATCTGCAAAGATGCATTATATGAAATCTTAGAAAAAACGAGGCAAAAATGATAGATTTAAAATTTACAGTTAACCAACAAAATATCGAGATCACTGTTCCAGATTCGATGCGTTTGTTAGATATTCTGCGCGATGAATTGAATCTTACGGGAACTAAAGAAGGTTGCGGCATCGGCGAATGCGGAGCTTGTACCGTTATAATGAATGGGGTGGCAGTAAATTCCTGTTTAATTTTAGCAGAACAATGCCAATACAGTAAAATTGAAACTGTAGAAAATTTAGAAAAGGATAAGGTTTTATCTCAATTGCAGGAAGCCTTTTTAAAAAAAGGCGCTATCCAATGTGGTTTTTGTACACCCGGAATGCTTATGAGCGCTAAAGCATTTCTCGATAAAAATCCAAATCCAACATTAGATGAAATCAAAACAGCTCTGGAAGGAAACTTATGTAGATGCACTGGGTATAAACCTATTATCGATTCTGTAAAACTGGCTGCAAAAAGATCGGAAAAGGATAAAAAATGAACATAGTTTTAAAAAACGGGTACCTAATAATCCCAAGATCGGAAAAGTTTATCGTAAAAAAACAAGATATCCATATTAAAGATGGAATAATTCAAGGTAAAACACTCTCTAAGGTGGATCGCATAATAGACGTGCAAAATAGAATAGTTATGCCTGCCTTCACCAATGCTCATCATCACATCTATTCTACCCTTTCCAAAGGTATTCCCTGCCAAGTTCCCTTCCGCAATTTTATGGGAAACCTAAAACAGCTTTGGTGGACATTAGACCGTAGCCTGCAAAAAGATGATATGATCCTTTCTACCGTAATTTCTGCTGAAGAATCGATAAAACAAGGAGTAACCACTATCTGTGATCATCATATAAGTGCTTACACCGAAAATGCTCTAAGTCATATGGCTGAAGTTTTTGAAAAATACAGCCTTAGTGGTAGTTTAGCTTTCGAAATTTCAGATAGAAATGGAGAAGAATTTTTCCAAAAATCATTGCAAGAAAATATTCGCTTTGCTCAAAAACAAAAAGATAAAGAAATATCTGGCATGATAGGATTACACGCCTCGTTTACTCTAAGCCAGAGAAGTTTAGCTCATATATCAGAAAAAACCTACAACATTCCTATTCATATACATGTGGCAGAAGGAATTATTGATGTTCAGAAAACACAAAAAGCTTTCCAAAAAGGAATAGTGGAAAGGTTAGAGGATTTTCAACTTTTACGCAAAAATTCATTATTAATTCATGCTAGTAATTTGGAAGATAAAGACTTGCTCCTGCTACAAAACAAACCTGTTTATTTGGTACAGGCAATCGATTCAAACTTGAATAACGGGCTTAATATTGGGAACATCCATAATTTCCTTAAAAAAGATTTAAAATTTACCGTTGGTACAGATGGTATGCATTCCAATGTTCTAAAAGCCATGAAAAATTCAATGATTTTCACAAAATACCAAAATCGCACTCCCGATATTGGCTATGAAGAGATGCAAGCTATGCTTTGGAACAATTACAAACTAAAACAAGATTTTGGCTTACCTTTAGGAATTAATGCATCAGAAAGAGCCGATTTAGCTGTGTTCGATTACTCACCTCCCACCCCTATCGATAACGAAAATTTCATGGGTCATTTTATTTTTGGAATTACCGAGGCAAACTGCCAATATGTAATAAAAAACGATAACATTCTTTTAGACGATTATAAATTAATAATAAATCCTTATGAAGAATACAAAAAATCCGCTGTAGATATATCTAGGAAAATATTCAAACGATTTGAAAAAAACAAAAATCTTAGTTTTAAGGAGACCTTATGAGCGATGTAATGAAACCGATACCATTCAAAAAACTGTTAGACTGGATTTTACAAGAATACAGATTGCATAAAACAATATTTGGAATTCCTAAAAACAAATATTTTCAAATTAACCCAGACCATGAAAAATGGAATATTTTCGATTCTAAATGCTCCTTACCAATAGGCCCCGCAGCAGGTCCTCACACTCAATCCACCCAAAATATCGTAGCTGCATACCTTACTGGTAGTAGATATTTTGAACTTAAAACTGTGCAAATTCTTGATGAAATCGATATAGATAAACCCTGCATAGAAGCGGAGAATGAAGGATACAACACCGAGTGGTCAACCGAGCTTACTGTAAAACAAGCCTACGAAGAATACGTGAAAGCCTGGTTTTTGATTCATTTGCTCTCGGATATGTTGAACTTAGAGAAAGGCAAGCCACAAATTATTTTCAATTTAAGTGTTGGTTACGATCTGAAAGGTATAAAATCGGAAAAGATTGATAATTTTATTGAAGATTTAAAAGATGCTTCCCAAAATCCTGTATTCCGCGCTTGCCGTAAAATATTAGCAGAATATATTGATGATAAAAAAATACCTGGGATTTTTTCTCAAAATTTCATTAAGAATATCCCCGTAAATATCTCTAATTCTATAACCCTTTCCACCATGCATGGCTGCCCACCAGATGAACAAGAAGCAATTTGCAAGTATTTGTTGGAAAAGAAAAAAATGCATACTTATGTGAAACTCAATCCTACCCTTTTGGGATATAAATTTGTAACTTATACATTCCAAAAATTGGGTTTTACCAATATAAAATTAAAGAAAGAAACATTCACTAACGACCTACAATACTCGGATGCAGTACAGATGATTAAAGAATTACACAATTTTGCTAAAAAATTTAATTTGCAGTTTGGGCTTAAACTTTCCAATACATTACCAGTTATTAATAAAAAACAGAACTTACCCGGCGATGAAATGTATATGAGTGGTAACGCTCTACGGGCACTAACCCTGAACTTAGCAGATAAATTGAACCAAGAATTCCAGAGCAATGTTCCCATATCTTATGCCGGTGGTGTTAATTATTTCTTAATAAAAAAAATAATACAAGCAGGTCTTTATCCAATCACCTTTGCTACCGACCTTCTTAAACCAGGTGGTTATACACGAATAGCACAGGAAGCCAAAGCAATTTTGGAAGAAACTAGATATCCGCAAACACCTGTTTCCGAAAATATTTCTAGATTAGCTCGGGAAAGTTTACAATCTAAATACCTGGCTGAGAAACCAAATCTAAAATTACCTTCTAAATTAGATATTTTCGATTGTTTTGTTGCTCCCTGTCAACAAAATTGTCCTATCGGACAAGATGTGCCTGATTATATCGAGAAATTGAACCAGGAAAAATATCGGGAAGCTCTGCAGATAATATTGGCACGCAACCCCTTACCTCATATCACAGGATTTATCTGTGAACAACCATGTGCCCTAAAGTGTGTACGCTACGATTACGAAGAACCTATTATGATACGCGGATTAAAACGCATTGCAGCAGAAAAAGGGTATAATAATTTGCAAACAGAAAAAATAACTAAAAACAACAAAAAACCAGTAGCTATTTTTGGTGCAGGTCCTTGCGGCTTGGCTACAGCTTATTTCTTAGCAAAAGCTGGTTACAATATTAAAATCTTTGAAAAAAGAGGTAAGGCTGGGGGCATGGTACAATATGTTATTCCTTCTTTCCGTCTACCAGCTTGGGCTATAGAACGTGACATAAACATTCTCCTTGAACACGGAGTAGAAATTGAAACAAATTCAACTCAGAAAATTAATATAACAGAATTAAAAGAACAAGGATTTGGCAACATTGTATTAGCTATAGGTGCTTGGAAATCACGCACATTAAATCTGGAAGGAGATACAGAAGATTTAATGGAAGCTATCACCTTTTTACAGACTTTTAAAATAAACCCGCCAAGAATGCAATTAGGAAAAAACGTAGCAGTCATTGGTGGTGGTAATTCCGCCATGGATAGTGCCCGAGCTGCACTTAAAGTTAACGGAGTAGAAAATGTTTATCTTATCTATCGCAGAACAAAAAAACAAATGCCAGCAGATCCCGAAGAATTCAAAAATGCTTTGAAGGATGGAGCAGATTTCAGAGAATTACTAAATCCTATTTCTTTAAGAGATGGAAAATTAATTTGCCAAAAGATGAAATTAGGGAAAAAAGATGCCTCTGGCAGAGCAAAACCTGTCCCCATTCCCAATGAAAAGGAAATCTTTGCCGTGAATACTGTTATATCTGCTATTGGCGAAATAGTTGATTATGACCTACTAAAAAAAGCTGGTGTGCAAATAGATAAAAATGGCGATATAGTACCAGAATTTTCGCCCGATTCTGATAAGAAAGAAATTTTTGTAGGCGGCGATGCTTTCCGAGGCCCTTCTTCTGTTGTTGAAGCCATGGCAGATGGTCAGAATATAGCAAGAAATATCATGAAAAAAGATGGTTTCGACCCTCAACCTTTCTTTGAACATAACATTAAAACTCAACCCAATTTAGATAATCTCCAAAATCGAAGAGGTGTTTTGCAAAAAGCATGGCAGTTGGATTCTAATTCTAAAATTATAGCTGAAACAGAGCGCTGCTTTGAATGCAAATTTTTATGTAATAAATGTGTAGAAGTTTGTCCAAATCGTGCTAATGTGGCAATTAGTGTTCCCAATATGAAAGATGAAAATCAAATTTTACATCTGGATGCTCTTTGCAACGAGTGCGGTAACTGCGAAACATTTTGTCCACACAATGGTGCTCCCTATAAAGATAAATTCACTCTTTTCCAAACAAAACAAGATTTTGAAAACAGTGATAACAGCGGCTTTTTGCCTCTGGTAAACGATAATAAATTTCTATTGCGCCTAGTTGATGAAGAAATTTCAATAAATATTAAAAAACCTGAAACTTATAAGCATATTGCCTCTGAATACATCAAATTAATAACAAGTGTAATGAAAAACTATAGTTACTTACTATGAAAATAAAAGATTCTATTTATCAAATATACCTGTGCCGCAGGCTCTCTTGTATTTTCCTAAGAAAGTAGATTACTTCTAATTAAAAATTTTGAAAGGAGAAATAAAAGTGAATATTTATAAAAAAATAAGAGAGCTATCTTTAAAATATGAAGGAGAAACCGCTTTGCTATTAAGCAAAATGATCCAAACTCCATCTTTCAGTGGCAAAGAAAAAAAAATGGCGGAACTTATAAAATCCAAAATGGAAGAAATTGGATTTGACCAAGTTTGGTTAGATGAAATGGGTAGTGTAATAGGCAAAATTGGAAGCGGAAAACGTATAATTGCCTTCGATGCCCATATCGATACTGTATATCCTGGGAATTTAGATAATTGGAATTTTCCGCCTCATGCTGGCAAGTTAGAAAATCATAAAATTTGGGGACGAGGAGCTTCCGACCAACTAGGTGGCATGGCGAGTATGCTAGAAGCAGCAAAAATAATTAAGGAATTAAACATAAATGAGCAGTTAACTATCTATTTCATAGGTAGTGTAATGGAAGAAGACTGCGACGGAATCGCCTGGGAACATCTTATTGAAGAAGATAATATTCGTCCCGAACTTGTTGTAAGCACCGAACCCACTAGCCTTAAAATACACCGTGGCCAGCGCGGTAGAATGGAAATATGTGTAGAAGCCACTGGAATCTCCTGCCACGGCTCAGCTCCAGAACGAGGAGATAATGCTATTTATAAAATGGCTCGCATAGCTTTAGAAATTGAAAAGTTGAATAATAAATTGATTGTAGATCCTTTTTTGGGAAAAGGAACTGTTACAACAACTATTTTTCGTTCAGGATCTCCCAGCCAATGCGCTGTAGCTGATTATGCTTACCTGCAGGTAGACAGAAGACTTACTCATGGAGAAGACAAGAAATTGGCAGTTCACCAACTGCAAGAATGCTGCAGAAAAGCAGGTGTGCCAGATGCAAAAGTAAAAATCTTGGAATATAAAGAACCAGCATATACTGGCAAGGTGTTTCCTGTGGAAAAATATTATCCCACTTGGGTGTTAGAAGAAAATTCCCCCTATTTAAAAGAAGCACAGACAGCTTATGAGATGACATTAAATAAAAAGCCAATAACAGATAAATGGACATTCAGTACAAATTGTGTTTTCATTATGGGAAAACATCCTGAGATAAAATGTATTGGATTAGGTCCTGGTGACGAAAAAGAGGCTCATGCCCCAAATGAATCTACCAGAATAAGTGATCTAAGTGCAGCAGCTGCATTTTATGCTGCCTTGGTTGCAAAATTAAACAACAAATGAGGTAAAGATGGAAGAAAGATTGAAGAAAATACAAACCCTTAATTTTGATTTGCTAAATAAAGATTTCCTCTTAACCTGGGAAAAAACGCAAGCAGATATAGAAGCTGTCTTAAATACAGCGATTATTTTAAAAGAGATGCACAAACAAAACATCTCTTCTCGGATATTCCAGAGTGGATTGGCTATTTCGATATTTAAAGATAATTCCACCAGAACACGCTTCAGTTTTGCTTCTGCAGCCAACAACCTGGGTTTGGCTGTGCAAGATTTAGATGAAACCAAATCACAGTTAGCGCATGGAGAAACAGTGCGCGAAACAGCTAATATGATTTCCTTTATGGCTGAAGTAATAGGAATACGCGATGATATCTTTATAGGTGAAGGAGACCAATATCAGCGCCAGGTAGCTTCTGCTGTTGATTTCGGCTATAAAAAAGGAATTTTAGCCCAAAGAGCGTCTGTAATCAATCTGCAATCGGATATTGACC
>JAXHUB010000202.1:0-7234 GCA_034189845.1 Candidatus Cloacimonadota bacterium
GGAAGGGAAACAGAAGGCAAAAATAATTCGTGCTCGCTGGGAAATTTCCCAAGATAAACCTTTGAAAACAAATTTGGAAGAATTGATAAAAAGTGAAAATAAAGAAGTACGAGCTCATGCGCAATATTTAAAAGGATTTAGTTTATATAAACAGAAAAAATATCAAGATGCTGTTCCTGAACTTCTGCGAGTTCGCTATCTTTTCCCAGAAATGAAACAGGTGCGTATAGATGCAGAAATACTGGCTTGTCGCGCCTATATTGAACTAGGCAATATGAAGGATGCTCGCCAAACTTACGAGATGATAGAAAACGATTTGGATTCTACCACAAAAGAAGAACTAATAAAAGCGCTTAATGAAGGTGGTAAATAGTGGTGCGAAGATTTTTGTTAATCCTATTATTGTTGATTTGTTGGGAAATACACGCTGAAGATGAATTATTGCAGTTAAAAGATATCATTATAGAGGGCGAAGGAGCCGAGGCAGATAGTGTACCACTTTTTAGCACTATTAAGGCCAAGACAAAACCAGATTCCATGAAATTGTTTAATTTCCATCCATATTTAGAAAACAAAATATTCAAAGAACCTCAGAAAAAAAAAGCAGAAAAAAAGTTTTATTCAATTTTAGAAGCTAGCAGCACAGTTTCTGCTGAAGCAAAGTTGGGCTGGCAGTTTACTAATGATTTCAATGTTTCTGGCCAAGCTGCTTTACAAGATCTTCCCGATGACTGGAAAAACACGAACTACCACGCTAGTTTGAATTTGGGAAAAAATGAGAATTGGATAAGTGCCGACTATTTTGGTTTTCATTCCCAAAACCAGCTTTACGATACCGATTATAACAAATTTCAGATATCAGCGAATAAAATGTGGCAAAATTTTCAACTTTTCTGGCAAGTTGGGTGGCAGCAACTGCAACAAGAAGATTTTGAAGAAAACCAGATTCCCATTACAACCAGCGCTAATTTCCAAACAAAAAAGTATGATGCAAAAATAAGTTTTTACCATCTGCTGGAAGAGAGTAATATAGAATTTTACCTGCAGCGTCGAAATACCTTGTGGTTAGATAAGTTGGGGCTCTGGGGAGCATATGATGGCAAAGATTACTATTTTTCAGCAATTTTAAATAAAAATTTGCGAATTTCCGAACATTGGAGATTTTATTTGCAAAATAAACCACAATTTTTTTTGAAGAATTTGCCACAACTATGGCAACAAAATTATTTCTTCGATCTAGATGTACAAATGTCGCAAACCAAGATGCCGATAAACTTAATGGCAGGTTTAATGTTAAATGCACAAATTCCCTGGAAAATTGAATACAATTTGTTTAAATATGAGGATAAATTCGTTTTTCGCGAGAATGGACTTGGCTATTATAATTTGCAGCAAACCAATTTGTGGCAGCAACAATTTAAAACAGAGCTTTTTTACCAAATTGATGGTTTAGAAATACTACCCCAGTTCACATACAACCAATATTCAAAAGATATTGCCTATTTGCCCCAAGTGCAGGCAGAGCTTAAGATTGCGTACAAACAACCTGGCTGGCAGGTGCAGGCCAGGTTGCAATTAAACCGCGATAGGCAAGATGAAACCGGTGCTGAATTAGAAGATTTGCCTCTTATGGAAATAAGCGGATGCCTGAAACTATCTGAAAACTTAGCTCTTACAGCTAAAGCAACTAACTTACTGGATGAAAATGTCAGCTTGTATCCACTATTGCCACAACAAAAACGCGAAATTTGGCTGGGAGTTGTTTTAGGAAATTAGAAATAAGAAATTAGCAACCCAAATATAAAAAACCAGAAAAAATAACAGAAATAAATGAAAAATATTTTAATAGTACGTATAAGATAGAAAGATGAAAAAACTTATAGTAGATTACGATGACAGAGCTGTGGAGATATGCGCTGAAAAATGTTTTTTGGGCTTGGGGTTTGGAAAACAATTACCAGATGACCTGGAAGATATTGATTACAATAGACCCGGGGTAGCATTCCCTACCATGTTGGTTTACAAAACCGGTGGTTTTGCTTACCTACATTTGGAACCTCATACACTAGAGACTGATCTGGAAGAGATAAACCGCGATGATGATTACTTTAAGGAAAGATTTGATCTACCAGAGTTGGAGCTGGAGGATGTGAACTTAATAGAGGTGTTGGAAGAGGTGGAGAGAAGGTTGAGTTTAAAATAAAAATGAAAAATGTAAAATGAAAAACTACCACTTTTTATAGTAACGATCTATGGTTGTACCATTTTTACCTGCAGAACCAATAAACCAAATAAAAATGATAACAATAACCAAAATAAGTACGAAAAAAAGGATACCTAATAGCATTAAAACCTCCATAATAAAAATAGACAAACAATTTATTCTGTCAAACAAATTGTTATTTCTAAGATATGTAAAAGAGGGTATTTAAATGAAAATAAGCTATAACGATAGAGATATACAGCTTTATACTAAAGATGAATACAAAGGGTTAGGGTTTGGAAAAGCAGCACCTGACAGTTTAGAAGATGTTGATTACGATAGAATAGATAATTTGATACCAACCATGTTTATGGAAGATGGCAAGCTGGCCTATATTCACATACCAGCTTTTAGTGTTAATATGGTTCTGGAAGAGATAAACCGTGATGATGATTACTTTAAGGAAAGATTTGATGTACCAGAATTGGAACTGGAGGATGTGAACTTAATAGAGGTGTTGGAAGAGGTGGAGAGAAGGTTGAGTTTAAAATAAAAATAAAAAATGTAAAAAGGGAAAAGTGAACCGTGAAATATTCTCGTTCCTCGAATTTCACGGACTAAGAAAACTTCATTAATTTCAAAAAACTTTCCACAAAGGGGCATCAAATGAATAGATACACGATAATAAAATAAACGCTCATTTTTTGGATAATAAGATTCAATTACTATTAAGGCAGCATTAAGGCACATTTTCCAAGATAATGGGAGTGCGAAGCACGTAGGGATTTTGGTCCGCTTTAGCTGAATGTGCCTGAACGTTTTCGCTGCTTGTGAAGTTGACGTAAACCAATTTGGGCGAACAAAGTGAGCCACAAACACCGTGTTAAATGAAGTTGCGCAAACCACATTATGTCATCTACTATTCATCGCTAATAAACCCGAAAAAATATCCCTCGCCTTTTTCCAATATTTCTTTAGCACCTGATTTTACACGATGCTTTATCTCAACCTTTACAATTCCCTTTTCCCAATTTTCCCTGGCAATACCCAAGATATAACCAGGGCGAGTAACTTTTTTTCCCTTATATTCACCGATGAAATCCTCGTATTCATTAAATGTTGAAATGGGTATTTCTTTTTCATCAATAAACACCTTTATGTCATTTTTTCTAAGATGAGGCCATGCCTTTTTATGAATCGCTATGTTGATCTCACTTGTCTCTTTCATAGTTAGTTCTGAAATCCTTGTTAAAGACATAGGGATAAAATGGATATAAATGCCAGTTGCGGCTTGCCAAGCACCAAGTTCATACACTTCTAATTTGTCAATCCTCACATTCAATTTTGTATCTTCCTTTAAATCAACACCATAAAGCCAGCATTCCAATGTTGTTTTTGAATAATTCTTTTCAAAGATTCCTATGCTCTTCTCCTTTCCACATAGAAACATCTCAAAATTCCCCTTTTCATCTCCTACAGTGACCATCCCTTCCCCTGTGCTAATAATAGGATACGATACGGGAGCCCCGTCAAAGTATGTAACTGCTCCATAGAGTCGCTTCAATTCCACTGGAATCTTTTCGTGGAAGGATGTTCCGACCTTCACCTCTATCCATTTTGGATTTTCAAGAGGAGATGACAATTCAATTGTCTCTACGAAGTCATGATCAACAACATTAATTTCTACATTGGCGATTATTTCATCTTTAAAGATAACCGTCATTGTCATGTTCCCGTTGTCAAAATTTGACCCCTTGACTGTAATAGAAGGGATATTGACCAGTTCCCACTTTTCTCCTTTCGCAACATTCTCAAGCTCGGCACTGCATCTGGGGTTATTATTTAAAAAGATTTCTACCTGGGGAATCCTTTTCCCCAAAGCATTTGCCATATTAACTCCTATTAAGACGATTACTACAATTAAAAAGACTTTCATTGTGTTCATTTCTCTTATTCCTCCAAAACCACAATTTCGTTTACTGCTGCGCTAAACGAAGTTCCGCAGAGTTCGAAAACCTGCCGTAAATTTCGATGTTACCGTAGTTTTTTCTTATTCTCCGTCATCTGTTTTAGTCCGTAAGGGCGGGGACTTTTACCTTACCTTCTCTGCAAAATCATCAAAATTGTCAAACCAGTATCTTCTGTAATTTTGCAAGACCTGGGCTATCCCTCGCCTCGGTTTAAGAAGTAGTTTTGTGTTTATTATAAATCCGTTGTACGAAAAATCTCTACTTTTCTTTTGTGTGCCATATTCAAATATACTTGAATACCCGTCAATTTTTCTATATCCATCTGCGTGTTCTGTCCCTTTCGGATCAACAAACAAAATCAAGTAACATTTGTCTTTTTGCATCCAAAATATAAAATCCGGTTTGAACTTTGAGATTTTATTTTCCTTTGGATTGTAATAAGGGATAAATACTTCGTCCAGTGTTTGGTCAAGCTTTGAAAACATCCACCAGTCAAATTTCGTAAATACATTATTTGGTTTGGCAAGATATTCCTCCAGTTCCTTAATAAATCTTACCTCACTATCAACATTGATAATATGATTGAGATAATCAATTTTTCCAGTTTCTGAAACGATCACAGGAAGGTAGTAATGGTTAGCCAAATACTTGATTTCGATTTTTTGGTTTTTGATGGCTTCATACTTTCCTACTTCTTCAAATAGCTTCAACTGCTCATCATATTTATCTTTGGATATTTTGCCATAACTGTCGTCTAACTCTTTTTTCATTTCTGGGTAGTGCTTAATTAAATCAATTTTCTTTTTTATTTCTTCGTATTTTTTAGCATCACTAAATTTAACGTGTTTGAAATGCACGATTTCATTATCTAACTCCTTGAACTTCTCAAATTCTTGGCTTTTAACTCCAAGATAATCAAAAATCCGGTCAAGAATTAACTCTGGTTCAAAAAGCGATGGTTCATCTTTGCCAAGCGTATAATATCTATTTTTATTTTTCACAGAAAAACTTTCTTTTGCTTTATCCAAAACTTTCACTTCACAATCATATTTAGCCAAAGTGATTTTATCGCCTAGAAATTCGTAAAACTGAGATGTTATATCAAAATCTTTACAGCTGATAGGATACTTTTGAGGGTTTTGTTCCTCGGCAAAAATTCTCTCTGCTGTTTTATAAACCGGTATCAAAAGAAGATGTTTTTCCGCTTCGGGATTTAAAATGAATTCTTCACCCAAGTTTTTATCTTGCTTTTCTTCTTTCAGCGTTTTGATTATTTCTTTCAGGTTTTCGGCGTTAGTCCCAAAAACAAACAAGCTCTCAATTGGTAAAATCAGATTTTTAACTTTTTCAAATAACTGCCCATTAACTTTTCCTGCGTTGAACAAATTTTGAAGCCGTTTTCTCTGGTATTTTTGCGGCTCTATTCTTACACCTCTGCCAACCGATTGCAGAACGAATTTTTTAGCGTCGCTTCCAACCCCGATATTCACGAATAAAAGAAGATTTGGTCTGTTAGAATCCCAGCCCTCGTAAAAAGAGCGCGAACCCATTAAAATATTTATATCGGAATCATCATGATTTATTCGTCTGAAATAACTTTCGTTTTCAAAACTTTCGTTTATTTCATATCCTTCAAGTTTATCTTTCAGCCAGCTGGAGATGTCACCGATTTTGATTAAAGCAAACGGCTTTTCAGCAGTCATTAACCTAAAAATCAACTCTTGGCGATTCCCTGGAATTTTCAAAACCTCAATCTTGCCTGGTGTGTTTGTGTTCAAAACATATTTCAAAATATCTTTGTATTCCAATTTTGAAATTAAATCTGTGTCAATATCAAATTCCAAATCTTCAAATTCAAATTTTGCATCATCGAGGAACTCTTGGACAAGTTCCTCTCTTGCTTCTTTGATTAAATCAGATCTAATTTCATTTTTCGCAACCTTTTCTAATTCTCTAAAAAACAGCTCTAAATCAGAATCTTCTACAGATACAGAATTAACGAGTGTCATAAGAAGCGGGCGGTGGTATAAATTCCCCTCTTGTAGAGGGGAGTCTGCGCTAGCAGACGGGGTGTTTACAACCTTCCTAATTTTTTCATAATACTTGTTAATATAAGTTAAAAGTAAAAGGGTTTTCAAAACAATTTTTTGCTTTTCTTGTTCTGAAAAATCAGTTTTTTCTTTGAATGCTTTTATATCTTGCCCCGATACATAAATATGCTTGCCGTATCCTTCTTCAACGAACCTTGAAAGATTGAAGTTAAATGCGCAGGTTGCAAAGTCCCTCGGGTCGGTAAAGGTTGCAGAGAAATTAAATAAAAATCCGTTTCTTGATAGTATGGAGTATAAAATCTGTCGCTTGCTATCTTCCTTGTCGCCTTTGTGAGCTTCATCCAAAAGAATGTACCACTTACCATTATTATCATAATTCCTATAGTTAACGATTTTTTCTTTCTGCTCATCGGAAATCAAATCGGAACGATAATAAAAAACGGTAATCTCGTTTTTGGCAAATGGCAGGGCATTTTCGTGCTTTACGCTCTTATAATCCCTCAAATTTCTGAGATTTATCTTTGTATCAAAATTAAAGCTGTTAAATTCATCAACATGATTTTTGAACTGTTCTAACAAATCCTCCCTGTGCGCCAAAAATAGAATATCGTTTTTGGGAATTTCACCTTTTGAAATAAGCAGTCCTAAAAGCTCAATCAATTTAACGATAATTAGCGTTTTACCTGAACCCGTTGCCATCCAAAAACTCATTCTATTGATAAAATGTGAAAAAGAAATCTTAGAATCTTTGACTGGATAATCTTCGTCGTATTCTAAAAGATACTTTGCGGTATTGTTATCTTTTTTCTTTTTCAAATCGTAGTCAAAGTTTTCTTCAAATCCATTTAATTTATAGTGATTAAACAAACTTTGCTTCAATTCATTTCCCTCTTGTAGAGGGGTGTCCCGAAGGGACGGGGTGTTTCCTTTGAAAAAAAGCCATAAACCGCGCAAAGCATTTTTAAGTGCATTCTGCTGAAAGTCAAAAAGCGTTTTGCCTTTTGAAAATC
>JAXHUB010000203.1:0-4131 GCA_034189845.1 Candidatus Cloacimonadota bacterium
TAAACTTAGCCATAAATGCAAAGTTCTTTTTTTCCGGTTTCTTTTGCAACAATAAAAAAAATATAATTAGAGGGAAGTTTACCAAAAGGTGTAGCAGTAAAAAACTGGTTGAATTGATCTGGTTATTTATAAAAAAGAGAAAAGTTGAAAGGATAAGCAATATTATGGGGATTAGTAAAATACCAGCGGTTTTTTTTCTACCAATTTTTATAGCTATGGTGCTTGCTCCATATTGCCTGTCTCCTTCAATATCTTCACCATCTTTTGCAATTTCGCGTAAAAAAGTGTATAAGAATGCATAGATCGCTACTACTATTGCATTGGAAAGATTTTCACTACAAATACCGCCATATAGAAAAGCAGAAGCAGCAGAGTACGAAACTAAAAAATTTCCTACCAGTAAGGATTTTTTGAATTTCTTGGCATAAAAAAATAAAACAAAACTATTTATAAAAGCAATAACTACACACAAAATTTGTCTGGTGAGCAAACTAAAAAGCATTCCAATAATGAAGAGCAAAACAGCGTAAAGATAGGCAATTTCTGGTTTCATTTTTCCTGAGGGCAGAATGCGATGGGGTTTATTAACAACATCTATTTTGATATCAAAAAAATCGTTGATAACATAACCCCCAGCTGCAATAATAGCAGCCGAAAGCATAGCAAAGAGAACAGGGGAAAAAGCGAATTCGAGATTATTTAAATAAGCGGCAAAAGCAACACAAGCAGCTACAAATAAGCAGTTGAGAGGCCTTATGATTTTTATAAAAGGCATTTCTTTATGGCAAACGATCTTTTATCATATTGATGAATTCGATTAGGATATCATTGTTTTTCATATTTTTTATCAAATTATATGAATCGCGAAGCAATTTTTCAGCTTTTTTCTTCGATTTTTCTAAACCGATAAGCGCTGGATAAGTAGCTTTGCTGTTTTTAGAATCTCCACCAGGTGATTTTCCCAATACCTCAAAGCTTCCCACCTCGTCCAAAATATCATCAACAATCTGGTAAGCTAATCCCAAATTTAATGCATAGTTACTTAAAGTTATAGTCGTATTTTCCTCTTCGCTGTTCATTAAACAAGCTAATTCTGTGGCAGCTTGTAAAATAGCACCTGTTTTTTTATAATGAATATATCTTAGAGTGTTTATATTAATTTTTTTCTTAGTCGAAATTATATCAACAGCTTGACCACCAATCATACCACGCGTAGAAATTGCTTTGGTTAGAATTTGTATACAGCTGATTGCTTGGGTGCGATTTTTTAGTTTAGTAAGTACTTCAATCGCTTTAGTTATAAGAGCATCACCTGCCAAAATAGCTGTTGCTTCATCGAATTTTACATGACAGCTAGCTTTCCCACGTCTTTCTTCTGAATTATCAACACAGGGAAGATCATCGTGAATAAGCGAAGCAGTGTGTACTAATTCTATAGCAACGGCAATAGGAAGAAGACGGTTCAGGCGATTAATGTTTTTTCTTCCGATAAGCATTTCATAGGTAGCGAAAAAGAGAATAGGGCGTAAACGTTTTCCATCCGAAAACACTGAATAACGCATAGCTTCGTGTAAACGTTCAGGATATTTATCACTTGGCTCTAAATACTTATCTAATGCTTTTTCCAATAATTTACCACGTGTCCGAAAATATTCTTGTACTAACAAAATTACCTCACTTATGTTAAAAATTCTGCTTTTTATAACTCTTTTAAAACTCATCCCAAATAAAAAATACAAATTCTAATGTCAATAAATTATTTGGTGGCAATGAGTTTAATTGACAATGAGTTTCAATTTAAAAAAATGGTTTCCCATAGATTTAAAAGGTTATTTAATATAAAAAGAGAATTATGGAGGTAAGATGAACAATGTAAAACAGTCAAATGCAAAAGCCAATTCAGAAGAAGAAAGAATGCAGGCAAATTTAGATCGTATAAAGCATAAGTTAATTATTATAAGCGGGAAAGGTGGAGTAGGCAAGAGTACTGTGGCAGTGAATGTAGCGCTTGGTTTAGCTGCTAAAGGACATCAAGTAGGTATTTTGGATGTTGATATTCACGGACCCTCTATTGCCAAAATGTTGGGAATAGAAAAGAAAACTTTGATGTTAGCAAAAGGAGAAGAGTATCCCAAACCGGTACAGGTAGCAAAAAATTTATATGCACTTAGCATTGCCACTCTTATGCCAAGTCCCGATGAACCGATAGTTTGGAGAGGTCCATTGAAGATGGGAGCTATTAAGCAATTTTTGCGTGATATAAACTGGCCACCACTGGATTATCTTATCATAGATTCTCCGCCGGGTACTGGTGATGAGCCATTAAGCATAATTCAACTATTGAAAAGTGTGGATGGTTCTTTGGTTGTATCTACTCCGCAGGATGTAGCTCTATTAGATGCACGCAAAACGATAAAATTTTCCCAAAAAATGAATGTACCCGTCATGGGACTTATAGAGAATATGTCTACTTTCATTTGTCCACATTGTGGCAAAAAGACAGATATATTCAAGGGAACTGGTGTAAAAAAAGCAGCAAAAGATTTTGGTTTGGATATTTTAGGAAGTGTTCCTATCGATGCAGCAATAGTAGAAAGTGGAGACAGAGGAAGTTCATTTTTAGAAAAATTCAAAGAAAATCAATCTGCTAAGGAGATAAGCAAGATAATTGACAAGATAGAAGAAAAAGTTAGATAATAAAGATACAAAATAAGGGGAGGGTCTGAACAAGATTATCCCTTTTTTTATTGACTTCCAAACGGTTATTTTACAATAATATCAAAAAAGCTTAGAGGTTTACTATGATTATTGATTCCCGCTATAAAGTTATAGAAGAATTAGGCGCAGGCATTTGGTCAACTACCTATAAAGTAAAAGATTTACGTACTGAGAACATCTATGCTCTGAAGCTATTTCATAATATAGAATCTGAAGAATTATACGAGAAATTTAGTGCTGAAGATATGCACCATATAACCAAGATCCAGCATCCCAATCTGCTTCATGTGAGAGATTTTGGTAATTTTGGGAAACATATCTATTATCTAAGTGATTTTTTTGACGGCTATTCTTTTAGTGATTTCAAATTACGTTCTTCCAACATGGAACTTCTCTATGATATTGTTGTTCAGATTTGTTATGCTTTAAATGCCTTGCATAGTCAAAATATTGTACATAAAGGGTTACGCCCCACCAGTGTGTTATACAAAACTTTTAACAATAGTACCGAAGTAAAAGTGTCAGATTTTGGTTTTACTAGGGTAGAATTCGATGTAAGCCAACAGAAATTGAGTAAAACTTTACCCTATATAGCTCCAGAAATCTATATGGGAAAAAAGCCTCGTTTGCAGAGTGATTTTTATTCTTTGGGAGTTATTTTATACAAAATAACCACCAATACTTTTCCTTACAGTATTGCACAGATTTCAGATTTTATGGCAGGAAAAGAGATAAATCTTTTCCCAAAATTCCCCAGAGAGTTGAATAAGGAAATTCCTTTGGGTTTAGAACGTCTTATTTTAAAATTATTAGAAAGGAATCCCGAAGATAGGTTCAGTGATGTAAGTGCAATCATAACTTTTATCAATCAGATCCAACTGAAATATTATTCTTTTTCTCGCAGCTGGTCGATTGTACACAACATTGAATTTAGCGATTATCTGGTGCGAGAAGATTATTCTCATAAACTATTGGATTATGTGCCGATAATAGAAAGTGGAAATGGGAAGCTTATTTCTTTAATAGCTGGGAAAGGTTTGGGAAAGAATAATGTGCTCACATTGTTCAAATACCATTTGCTTACAGATAAATATTTTATTTTCGATTACTATTGCGGTCCAGAGCATAAGGATCCATTTTTTGCTCTTATAAAAGAGTTTTATCATTATGTAGAAAATAATAATCAACTGAAATCTGATTTAAGTGATATTTCGGAAAAATTGAAAAAGTATCTTTTCGAATCGGAAGAGGTAGCCACTTTTATGGAAGAAACAGAAGATGACCTCTCTCAGGATTTTAAAACATCTTCCAGCTTTCTTAGTCATCTTTCTTTGGAAAAACCGATAATTATTATTATTCGAAGAGCTCAATATTTGGCAAAGGAAGTTATAGAATTCCTGAATTATATTTCCC
>JAXHUB010000204.1:0-3512 GCA_034189845.1 Candidatus Cloacimonadota bacterium
GTCCAGAGCTTGCGAGTTCTCAACTGTTAACTTCACTCCAGAATTCATAAAAATTATCTTTTTGGGTTTGCATTTTAGCTCTGTTAAAGTGTAAATAAAAGATGTCATTAACAATTCACCCAATTGATTATTTCCTTTTCCCAATTTATTAGAAGAAATCAAGATGATTTTACTTTCAGGACAGTTGATCTTTTCCTGTTTAACATCAATTTTACTATTAGCATCAATTCCTGGTTGAATTGTAACATGAAAAAATCCATTTTTCTCTTGAATGTTAGTAACCGTATTTCCGGTATTTTCGGCGAATCGCTTTACATTCTGGCTAGCTGGTTTGTTATCTACAATAACTTCCAGTTCACTAAAGTTTTCGTTTTCCAAAGCATCCTTTGTTTTTATAACAGGTTGTGGGCAGGCTAAACCACGTCCATCAACTAATTTCTTCATATACTTTTTCCCCTTCCACATCTTCTACTTGGTATATTTTGGAATACTTGAGGTTACTTTCTGCTATTTCTTGTTTTAATTTCTTTAAATCGCATGCTTTTGCTAACAGAGAAAATCCGCATTCCGAGCTAATTTCGCGCGGGGTAGGGATTATTTCTGCTGTATTGTTCAATCTTATGTTCGCTTTTATGGCTTGGTGCGAATTATCGAATGTTATCACAAAATTTTTCATAGTACTATTTCTATCTTTTCTGCATTGGAGGTAGTTTTGCCAATTATTCTGGCAGCTATATTATGCTTTTTCATCTTATCCACCATATGCTGAGAATTTTTATTTGAAACAGCTAATAGTAATCCTCCAGAAGTTTGGGGATCGAAGAGTATATCGATAACCTCATGAGGAAGGCTTTTATTCGCAACAAGCATATTATGCCTATATTCTTTATTTCTGTAAGTTCCAGCAGGAATCATAGCCATTTTTGCATATGCTTCCACTTCTGGAAGTAAATCTATATTTTTAAAATTTATTTCGGCGCCAATTGTAGTATTGGAAATCATTTCGGCAAGGTGACCTAATAGTCCAAATCCGGTTATATCTGTACAAGCTTTTACTTCAAAATCAACAGCAATTTGAGCGGCTTTTTTATTTAGTTCTTTCATGTTTTTTATAGCACTTAAAACTGCTTTTTGGGAAGCTATTCCACCACGCAAAGCAGTGTTTATGATACCTGTTCCTATGGGTTTTGTTAAAACTAAGTCGCAATTTAACTGTGGTGAATTATTATTTAGAATCTTTTGGGGATGTATTTGACCTGTTACAGCTAATCCAAATTTTATCTCGTCGTCCTCCACACTATGACCTCCCAGAAGTGCACATTCTGCTTCTTTCAGTTTATCTAGCGCACCTTCCATGATTTTTCTAAGAACATTAATATCTATTTCATTTTTGGGAAAACACACGATACCAAGTGCAGAAAGTGGTTTAGCACCCATGGCGTAAATATCGGAAAGTGAATTAGCAGCAGCAATTTGACCAAATTCAAAAGGATCATCCACAATTGGTGGAAAAAAGTCTACCGATTGCACTAATGCAACATCATCACTTATCTTGTAAATTCCGGCATCTTCGGCATGATGATAATCCATAAGCATATTGGGATATTGGGGTTGGCTAAGCCCACATAAAGCCTTGTCTAGAACACACGGCCCTAGCTTTGCGCCGCACCCGGAAAACCGAGTGAACTTAGTAAGTTCAATCATATTTAAGTTTCCTTATAATATTTTTCAGGATTTTTATGGTATTTTCAATTTGTTTTAAAGTTGTAAAATACCCTGGACTAAACCTGATAGTACCACCTAAATTAAGGGTACCAATCGTCTTGTGTGCACTTGGTGCACAATGTAATCCTAATCGAGTAGCTATATCATTCTTGTCAAGTTCAGTAGTTATCTGACTTAATGAAAGTTGTGGAGAAATTACTGAAAGTACTCCTAATTGTTTTTCAATATTGGTGGGAGAAACCAATTTCAATTCTTCTATTTGCTGAAGTTTTTTTATAAAATAGCAAGTTATTTGACTTTTTCGTTCTAGAATTTTGGGAATTGAAACAGAAAACAAAAAGTCTAAGGCAGCGTTTAAACCAGCCAAACCCGCGACGTTTTGTGTTCCACTTTCATACTTATCTGGTTTGAATTCTGGCTGAATTTCTGAATCTGATTTACTTCCGGTGCCACCGTAAGTTAAAGGGCGTAAGTTTATGTTGGGATTACAATAAAAACCACCCGTTCCTGCGGGGCCTAGTAGCCCTTTATGGCCGGGGAAACAAACAATATCTATTCCACTATTTTTTATATCGATGGGAAATATTCCCAATATTTGGGCAGCATCCAGGCAATAGGTTACATTTTGTTTTTTGGCAGCGGCAGCAATTCTTGAAAAGGGAAATAGAGATCCTGTAACATTCGATGCCCCAGTAGTTATAAGCAGTTTTGGTTTTTGGGCTATTTTCTGCAGAAAATCTTTCCAAACAGGAAAACCGAATTTATTGCACTGAAATTGTATGATGTCAATATCCCTCGTTTTTTTCAAATACTGCAAAGGACGCATTACTGAATTGTGTTCCATGGTTGAGGTAAGTACGGTATCACCTTTTTCCAAAAATCCCAAGATTACCGTATTTAACGCTTGCGTAGTATTCATAGTAAAAATGATATCTTCACTGTTTTTAACATTTAATAAAGCAGCCAGCTTTTCACGGGTTTCATATACTATATAGCTTGCCTTTTGAGCAGAGCTATGCGATGACCTTCCGGCATTTGCGCCTACATTTTCCAAGAAATTATAAACAGCTTTCGCTATTCCCGGAGCTTTTGGAAAAGAAGTAGCAGCATTATCTAGATAAATCATATTTTACCTCTTATTCTTGTTAGATTTCAAAATGAAATCTGTCAACATATTGCTATCTTAAACTTAAATTTTAAAAAATATTGGAGCATGGAATATTGTCTACGTAAAAGTTGGTAATTTTACATATTTTTAATAGAAGATTAGAATTAATATTTGACATCAAAATGAATTGTTTACATTCTAAAACAAAAAAAAGGGGGAATTATGACTAATTTCAATTCACCAGATAGTATTGCCGAAAAAGTTATTTCTGTAGTTGGAGTAGCTAAGTGTAAGATGGGCATTTGGAAAGTTATAATTTTAGGTATACTAGCTGGAGCTTTTATTGCTTTTGGAGCTCAATTAGCTACCAGAGTAGGTGCCCAAATTTTAGATCCAGGTTTGTCTATCCTTGTGTTTGGTAGTGTATTTAGTGTTGGACTGATGTTAGTAGTAATTGCTGGAGCGGAGTTATTTACTGGCAATAACCTTATGTTTATGTCTGTATTGGCTGGTCAGGCAAAATTTTCGCAGATGCTTTATAAGTGGATTATTGTATTTTTTGCCAATTTTATTGGTTCAATGTTAATTGTATGGTTTATGTATGGTTCCGGGCTTATTCAAGGAGATGTAGCAGCTAAAGCTGTTTCTATTGCTCAGTCGAAGGTGTCTTTAGCTTTCT
>JAXHUB010000205.1:0-2567 GCA_034189845.1 Candidatus Cloacimonadota bacterium
CGTGATCATTCAAAATTCTTATTGGGGTGATAAAGAAATATTGCAACGAATAGCTGAAACAACCAATCGTGGTGTAGAAGTTCAAATTTTCCTGCCAGCAGTTGCAAATTTACAAACAGACCTAAATATGAAATCAATGAGCAAACTTTGGAAAAGATGTGAAAATAAACCTAAGATATTTTTGCATAAAAATATGCTGCATGCTAAATTAATGCTTATTGATAATAATTATCTACTTCTGGGCTCTTCCAATTTAAACGAGGTATCTTTAGAAAAAATGCAGGAAACCAATATCTTACTCGATGTCTCCAACACCGATTTACTTCAAAAATTATTAGAAAACTTAAAAAAACATCGCTCTGAAAGTGAGCAGGTTTCCGATCTTAACCAATTAAAATACAATAGTTTTTTGGCATTTTTAGAAAGCTTATTCTCCTAATAGAATATAGCTAACCACACACTATTTTGTTTACTATCTGTCATATTCACTCGATGTTTTTTATGAGCAGGGATATTAATATAATCACCGGGGCCTAAAAAAATCTTTTTACTTCTCCAAAATTCGATCTCTGCTTTTCCGCTTAGTAGAATAATCCATTCATTTTTATCTTGATCATACCAGAATTCTGGTTCTGAACAATGCCCTCGTGAAACAATTCTTTCTATTCTAAGAATACGAGATTCCAACAAAGTTTCAACCAGCTCTTCTGGTAGTTCGTGGGGAATATTATGAAAAATATTATTCATAAAAAGCTTCCTTCCCCGGATATTTAAGATGTTTCTTAGCTTTTTCTCTGCTAAATGTAAAATAGTACAACTCTGCCTCTGAGCATAGCTGGCTTTTATTATTATAAATCTCTGTCCGAATTATTGCAATATTTTTCTTCATTTTGTTCAACCTGGCTTCTATGCGTATCTTACCTTTGTTAGTATAAAGCGGTTTTAAATATTTTATTTGCATTTGGGAAGTAACTCCGGCAGTTTCCAACTTAATAAAAACTACCCAGCTAGCTATTTCATCCATTAAGGTTGCTTGAACACCACCGTGCAAGACATTAAAATATCCCTGCAAGTGATCCTTCGGATCCCAAATACAAAAAATTTTCTCTTCATCTTCATAAAATTTCATCTGCAATCCACAACTATTATTATCAGCACAACCAAAACAGTTGTGCCCATCCATATCTGAATAGGGATTCTTTAACTTTTTCATAATACCTCCTTAACACTTTAACAAATATTTTTTTTAATTTATTTCTTGCAATTATTAATTTAAAATTGTTATTTTGAAATAAAGAAGAGAAATGTTTTCATATTTTCTCATAATTTCTCTATTTTTTTGTTAATTAAGCATACAAAATGAGGAGACAGGAATGAGTGAGTTACATAATTTAAACACACCAATTTTTTGGGCAGAAGGACATCCGGGTAAGTTGGATAGAAAAAATTGGCAAGTGGAAATAAGCGGACTTTGTAGCAAACCGCAAATTTTTACCTGGAAAGATTTGCAAAAATTCCCCAAAATAACAGTTAATGCTCGTCTTACCAGTGTTACACGCTGGTCTGTATATGGAAGCTGGGGTGGTATAAAGCTAAGTGAAATATTAAAAAATGTAGGTGCCAAGTTTTCAGTAAAATACTTAAGATTTTGGTCAGTGGGAAAACACTACGATACTTCCATTCCTCTCTCTGTTGCACAAAAAGAGCGTACACTTTTAGCTTATGAATTTAATGGAGAATTTCTTAATGCTGATTATGGCGGGCCCATCCGAATTTTTTGTCCATATTTATGGGGCTATAAATCTGCTAAAAGTGTCGTGAAAATAGAACTTTTAGATCATTATATTCCAGGATTCTGGGAAAAACGTGGTTACACAGACTCGGGGAAAATCGAAGCTGGGATTGTACGTGATTTGAACCAAAATGGGAAAATAAGACCTATCCCCGCAGGGGAAGTAAAGGATTTTTTGGATGAGTAAAATTAGATACGCCGTACTTTCCAAACAAGGAACTTACCACTCAATTAATCAAGATTATTTGATAACTCCACAAAATATTGTGTATGATCTTCTAAAAAACAAAGGATATCTTTTTGCTATATGCGATGGTGTGGGTGGATATGAAGGCGGTGAAATTGCTAGTAACTTCTGCTGTAATAAGCTTTTGCATGACTACTATAACGAGACAAGTATCGGCGATATAAAAAAATGGTTCCAAAATAAATTACATGAGATAAATAAGCAGATAATTTTAAAAGGTAACCAACAAAATTTGCATAGAATGTCTACTACCCTTACCGCTTTACTTATAAAAGATGAACTTTTTTATACCTTCAATATCGGCGATAGCAGAATATACAAGTATGAAGATTCTACTTTAACCCAACTCACAGATGACCATTCACTGGTTTGGGAACAGTATCAAAAAAATCTAATAGATAAGGACGATATCGTTAATAGCTCAATAAAAAACCTCATCACCCAGGCAATGGGTTTTGAATTGAATATTGATATCCAGATTCAAAAACACACTCTACCAGAAAAGTTTTGTTTACTACTTTGTTCGGA